>NZ_JBSGXU010000117.1:0-25772 GCF_053610205.1 Streptomyces sp. NPDC054932
CCACCGCGCCGCTCCCCGAAGTCACCGCCGACGCCGCGGCCGCGACGGGCTCCCTGCCGCCCGCAACGCCTGCCGCCGAAGGTGCGGAGTCCAGCGCTCCGGCGAAGACCGGGGCGGAGGAGGGCGGCCCGGCCAAGTCGAGCCCGGCCGCCAAGCCCGCGCGTACGTCCGCATCGACCACCGGTGGCGGTTCGGGGGGCTCCGGGAGCTCCGGTGGCTCCTCGGGCGGTTCGTCCGGCGGCTCGTCCGGCGGTTCCGGCAGCGCCAACGGCGACTCCGAGTCCGCGGTCCTGGCCCTGGTCAACAAGGAGCGGGCCGCGGCCGGCTGCGGCCCCGTGACCGCGAACGCGAAGCTGAACGCCGCGGCGCGCGGGTACAGCGACACCATGGCCCGCAGCGGCGTCATGTCCCACACCGGACCCGACGGGTCCACCATGACCTCCCGTGTGGAGGCCGCCGGATACGCCTGGTCCCGCCTGGGCGAGAACATAGCCCGCGGTCAGTCGGACGCCGACGCGGTCATGAAGGCGTGGATGAACAGCTCCGGTCACCGGGCCAACATCCTCAACTGTGCCTTCAAGGAGATCGGCATCGGCGTCCACAAGGGCGACGGCGGCCCGTGGTGGACGCAGAACTTCGGGGCGCCGAAGTAGGGAGCCTCCCTCCGGGAACGCCCGCCGGGCCCTGGCGCTGCCGGGCCGCACACGTCCTCCGACCCGTACCCGGGTCAGGAGGACGTCGGCATGTGCGCTCCCGCCTCGCGCAGGGGGCCGCGTGCGACGCCGTGCGGGGGAGGCGGTGACGGGCGGCCCGGCTCGTCCGCCACTATGGGGCCGTGCCTCGATTTCCGCGCTACTTGTTCATATGGCTGTCGTGCACGGCCACCAGCGTGACCGCCGTGCTCGCCACGGTCCAGTTCGTGGTCGGTTCCACCAGCCATACGCCGCCGGTGGCCCGGTCCGCCCCCATGGTCTTCGACTCGCCGCCCGCATGGCTGGCCGATCAGGACCCGTCGCCGAGCCCGCCGTCCCCGACCGCCTCCGCCTCCCCGAGCGGCTCGCCCACCGCGACCGAGCGGCCGACTCCCACGGCTCCGCCCTCGCCGTCCGCGAAGGCCTCGGGCGCCGCCCGGACCACCGCTCCCAAACCCGGCGTCGACTGCGAGGACGGCGGACCGGGTCTGCACACCATCCCCTCCCAGGGCGGCAAGGCCACGGTGCGGTACGGGAGCCGCGGCGTCTGCCTGATCTCCGCGGTCCCCGGCCGTGGATTCAAGGCCACCACATCACAGGCCGACGACGACACCCTGACGGTCACGTTCACCAGCGGGGACCACCGGTCGGTCATCACCGCGACGATCGAGCCGATGGCCAAGGCCAGCGTCCGCGAGACGTCGTTCTGACGACTGCCCCCTTCGGCCGGTTCGCCGAATTCATTCCCAACTGATCCCTTTTCGCAGGATTCTTCTCCTTGTGCGTGCTCATCGGACGGGTTCCGGCGAAGCGGAAGGTGAGCTCTTCCTTAGGGGAACCTGAAGATCGCTCCCAGGGGGTTCGGACGGCCCGGAGCGGTCCTATGCTCACGTCAGCCGAGCGGCCTTCGGCGCCCGGGCGTCCCGCCCCGGCGAACCGGAGGACCGTCGGCTTCACCGAGTCGGGGGGCCTTGCGGCCCGTCCCGTCGTCCTCACCGCGCCTTGGGGTGTCTTCGCCATGACTTCTCGCATACTCCGACCCGTCCGTGCCGCCGCCCGCACCGTGCGGCCCGGCTCCGCCGCACCCCTGGGGGCACGGCTGCCGCTCGCCGCCGCGGCCGTGGTCGCGGTGGGTCTGTGCGCCGCCTGCGGGCCGTCGTCCCAGAGCGTCGGCTCCGCCTCGCCGGCCACGGCCGGACAGTCCGCCCCGGCCCTCGCCTCCGCCTCGCCGTCGGCCTCCGCGTCCCCCGAGACGTCCGCGAGCGCGTCCGCCTCGCCGTCGGCGTCCGCCAGTACGGCGCCCAGCTCCTCGCCGACCCCCTCCCGGGCCCAGAGCTCTTCGGCCGCCCCCAAGCCGGCCCGTACGTCCGCCGCGCCGGCCCCGGCCCGGATCCCCGGTCCCGGCTACGACAGTTCGGCCGACGCCCAGAAGCTGATCGACGCGGCGCTGAGCGCGGCCAAGGCCGACGGGAGGATGGTGCTCCTCGACTTCGGGGCCAACTGGTGCGGCAACTGCAAGGCCGCCGACAAGGTGTTCGCCCAGCCGTCGACGGCGGCGATCCTCGGGGCCTCGTACCACCTGGTGAAGATCGACATCGGTGGCAACAGCTCCGCCAACTCCGCGCTCCTGCGCAAGTACAGCCCCTCGGGCGGAAGCTACAAGATGCCCGTGCTGATCGTCGTCTCGCCGTCCGGCAAGGTGCGTACCGACACGCACGCCACGGGCAACCCCTCCCTGACGGCCGAGGGGATCAACTCCTTCCTGCGCCAGTGGGCCTCGTGAGACGACCGGGCCCGCGCCGGGCCGAGGTGCGCACCGCCGTCCTGGCCGCAGCCGCCCTCGCGGTGGCGGCGGCCGGCTGTGTCTTCGCAGCGGGCGGCCCGGTCGCCGCCGACGGCGGCCGCACCGGGGCGGCGGCCGGGGCGCCGGGCGCGGTCAGGGCCGCGGCCGAGGCCACGGTCATCGCCCCCGCCGACCGGGCGGCCGCGCCCGGGACGGCGGGCGAGGACCTGGACGGGAGGCCGGTCGGCCTCGCCGACCTCCGGGGGCACGTCGTCGTGCTCAACGTCTGGGGGTCCTGGTGCGCGCCGTGCCGGGCGGAGGCCGACGACCTGGAGCGGATCAGCCGGCAGACCCGCGACGGAGGTGTCCGGTTCCTCGGGATCAACACCCGTGACCCGGACCGCGCCGCGGCACGTTCCTTCGTACGCGCGCACGGCCTGGGCTTCCCCAGCCTCCACGATCCGACCGGGGAGCTCCTGCTCCGCTTCCCTCCCGCGCTCCTCAACCCGCAGGCCGTCCCCTCGACCCTCGTGATCGACCGCCGGGGACGCATCGCCGTCAGCATCGGCGGCGCGGTCACCGAGGACGAGTTGAGGCCCCTGCTCGCCAGGGTGATGGAGGAAACGTCATGACGACCGGCACGGGCATGGGCATGGGCGCCGGAATGGGGATGGCGGGTGTGACGCTCGCCGCCGACACCCCGTCCCTCCTCCACGGGGCCCTGGCCGTCGCCGCTCCCGTGGCCTTCCTCGCGGGCCTCGTCTCCTTCCTCTCGCCGTGCGTACTGCCGCTCGTACCGGGCTACCTCAGCTACGTGACCAGCCTGTCGGTCTCCGACCTTGCGGAGGCCCGCGGCGGGCGGCGCAGCCGGATGGCGGTCGGCGCGCTGCTGTTCGTCCTCGGATTCACCGCGGTGCTCGTCTCCGGGGGCGCCCTCTTCGGGTACTTCGGCCGCACCCTGCTGGCACACCAGGAGGTGATCACCCAGGTGCTCGGTGTCTTCACCGTGCTGATGGGGCTCTCCTTCATGGGGTTCCTGCCGGGATTCACGCAGCGGGAGTTCCGCAGCCACCGGCGTCCCGCGCTCGGACTGGCCGGAGCCCCGGTGCTGGGGGCGGTGTTCGCGGTCGGCTGGACCCCGTGCATCGGCCCGACGCTGGCCGCCGTGCAGGCGCTGGCCTGGAGCGAGGCCAGCGCGCTCCGCGGGGCCCTGCTGATGGCGGCGTACTGCCTCGGCCTGGGGCTGCCGTTCGTCCTGGCCGCCCTGGCCTTCCGGCGCGCGCTGGGCGCCTTCGGGCTGGTCAAGCGGCACTACCCGTGGGTCCTGCGGATCGGCGGCGGCATGCTCGTGCTCGTCGGCGTACTGCTGGCCACCGGAGTGTGGAACGACCTGGTGTACCGGCTGCAGTTGTGGAGCGCGGACTTCACCACGGCCGTGTGAGCGGGTCCGGCCCGCCCGCAAGATCTCGAACAGATTCGATTCCCCGACACAAGAGGCACAGAGACACAGATGAACGTTTCCCCGCGCATGCGGCATTCCCGTACGCTCCGGACCGCGGTCGCCGTCCTCTCCCTGGCCGCCCTCACGGCGTGCGGCGAACAGTCCACCGGGAGCGCCGCCACCGCGCCGCCGCCCACGACGCGCTTCACCGAGAACGGGGTCACCGTCACCCTCTCGGTGTCCGACTGGCACGCCCCGAAGGGCACTCTGACAGCGGTCTTCACCCCCGAGGAGAAGGGGTTCCACCTCTACAGCACCGACCTCCCCCTCACTGGGATAGAGGGCGTGGGCCGACCGACCGCGGTCGGTGTCACCGGGGCCCTGAAGGCGGACGGGAAGCTGACCGCCGCCGCCGACGTACGGACCATCAGCGTGCCCGGTGTCGACGCCCCGGTGCCCGTCTACCCGGACGGCCCCGTCACCACCACCCTGCCCATCCGCGCCGACGGCAAAGGGAACGCGACGGTCCTGCTCGGGTACGCGAGCTGCAGCACGGAGGAGGGCTGCACCATTCCGGTCGCCGACCGCCCCGTACAGCTGCGCATCACCGACGACGGTCCGACGTTCGCCGCCTCCTGACGGGGATCTCGGACCGAACCCCTAAGGTGTGCCCATGCCCAGCGTCCTCGTCGTGGAAGACGACCCCAGCATCCGCCAGTCACTCATCGAGGTCCTGGCGGAGCACGGGTATGCCGTACGGAGCGTGGGCGACGGGTTCGGCGCCCTGCGCGAGGTCACCCAGACGCCCGTCGACGCGGTGGTCCTCGACCTCGGACTGCCCGATCTGGACGGGGGAGACGCACTGCGGATGATCCGGGGCATATCCTCCGTTCCCGTCCTGGTCGCCACCGCCCGCGACGACGAGACCGAAATCATCAAGCTCCTCAACGCGGGCGCCGACGACTACCTGGTCAAGCCTTTCTCCGGGGGACAGCTCATCGCACGCCTCTCCGCCGTCCTGCGGCGCACCAGCCACGTCGCCCCTGCCGGCACCTCCCGTGCCGCGCAGGGCGCGCGGCCGGCGCCGGCCGCCGAACCGCTGCGCGCCACCACCGTGGGCGAGCTGGCGGTGGACCCCGGCGCGCGCACCGCGTACCTGGCCGGGCGGGAGCTCCACCTCACCCGGCGGGAGTTCGACCTCCTGGCCTTCCTCGCCCACCACACCGGCCAGGTCGTCTCCAAACGCCGGCTGCTGACCGAGGTCTGGCGCGAGCCGTACGTGGACGACCAGACCGTCGACGTGCACCTGTCGTCGCTGCGCCGCAAGCTCGGCGAACGCGCGGCGGCCCCCCGCTACCTGCTGACGGTCCGCGGCGTCGGCATCAAACTGGTGGCACCCCGGTGAGACGTTCACTGGCCGGAGTGGCGCTCGCAGTGACGTCCATGGTCGCCCTCTCCTTCCTCATACCCCTGGGCGCCCTGGTGATGTCCCTGGTCAAGGAGCAGAGCGTCACCGCGGCCGAGCAGCGCGCCGCGGCCCTGGCGCCCGTCCTCACCCTCACCACGGACCCGTCCGCGCTGCGGGAATCCGCCGCCGGTCTGGACGCGACCGAGCACCTGGTCGTCCATCTGCCGGACGCCCAGACCCTCGGCGACTCCCAGGCGCCCGCGACCCTGCTCGAACGGGCCCAGCGCGGACGCGAGTCCATCTCCCAGAAGATTCCGCGCGGATGGATCTGCCTGCAGCCGGTCGTGCTCCCCGGCGACCGCGTCGCCGTCATCGAGAACTTCGTCCCCGACGAGGAACTGACCCGCGGGGTCAAGGCATCCTGGGCCGTCATGCTCCTGCTCGCGGTCGGCCTGGTCGGCGGCTCCGTGCTGGTCGCCGACCGGCTCGGCGCCAAGGTCGTCCGGTCCTCCAAGAAGCTCGCCCAGGCTTCGCGCACCCTGGGTCAGGGCAATCTGGACACCCGTGTGGAGCCCATGGGCCCCAAGGAACTGCGTGACGCCGGCGACGCCTTCAACGCCATGGCCCACCGGATGACGGAACTGCTCGCCATCGAGCGCGAACTGGTCGCCGACCTGTCCCACCGGCTGCGCACCCCGCTGACCGCCCTGCACCTGGCATCGGAACGGATGGCCGGTACGCCGGAGTCGGCCAGGGTCGAGGCGGCGGTGCACGCGCTGGAGACGGAACTGCAGGCCATCATCACGGCGGCGCGGACACCGCTCGCCGTGGGCCCCATGGGCCACGGCCTGCGCAGTGCGCAAACGCCCGCGGTCCAGCAGGCGACCGGGACGGGACCGAAGGACGGTCCCCGCTGCGAGGCCGCCGAGGTCGTCCGGCGGCGGACCGCCTTCTGGGCGGTCCTGGCGGAGCAGCAGAACCGGTCCTGCACACTCGATCTCACCCAGGAACCCACGGCCGTCAGCCTCAGCGACGACGACATCGCGGCCGTGGTCGACGCGCTCATCGGCAACGTCTTCAGCCACACCCCGCCCGGCACCGCGTTCGGCGTCCGCGTCGTCCGCACCGCCCAGGCCGTCGAGCTGCTCGTGGAGGACTCCGGGCCGGGCATCCCGGAACCGGACCGGGCCCTCTCCCGCGGGAGCAGCACCGGATCCTCGGGGCTCGGCCTCGACATCGCCCGCAGGGCCGCGGCCGTCACCGGCGGCTCGATGCGGATCGCCCAGGGGCCGCGGGGAGGCGCGCACATCACGGTCGTCTTCGCCCTGGCGCCACCCCTGATGTCCGAGCGGGGGCCGCGCGGCTCCAGGAGGCGGACGGGATGGTGGCCGCGCAGGCGGTGAACGTCCCGCCCTCCGAAGCCCCCTCCCGGACTCCTGCCCGCGAGATCCTGCCCGGGGCCTGATGGCATGATCGGGGCCCGATGGCATGATCGGGGCGTGATCAGCGAACCGCCCCGTTCCGGCGCCGTGAAGTACGTCCTGTTCGATGTCGACGGCACCTTGATCGATGCCGTCGACAACCAGCGCCGCGTCTGGTGGACGTGGGCGCAGCGGTACGGGCTGGACCCCGATGAGGTCCACCGGGTGGCGCTGCGGACGAGGCCGATGGAGACCTTCGCGCAGGTCGCTCCGGACCGGGATCCGGCGGAGTGTCTGGCCGCGCTGCACGCGTTGGAGGACGAGGACGTCCGCTCCGGTGTCTACACGGCCTTCGACGGCGCCGCGGAACTGCTGGACGCCCTGGCGCCGGGGGGCTGGGCGCTGGTGACCTCGAACTACGAGCACCGGGTGCGCGGCCGCTTCGCCCGGACCGGCCTGCCGGTCCCGGAGGTCCTCGTGGACGCGGCCGCCGTCGAGGAGGGCAAGCCGTCGCCCGTGCCCTATCTGCAGGCCGCCGCGCGGCTCGGTGCGCGGCCGCAGGACTGCCTGGTCGTCGAGGACGCCCCCTCGGGGGTTCAGTCCGGGCTGCGTGCGGGGATGACGGTGTGGGGGGTCAACGGGCCGGTGGCGGTGGACGGTGTGCACCGTCACTTCCCGAGCCTGCGCGAAGCGGTCGGCGACATCCTCGCCCTCGCGTCCGGTGCCACCCGGCCCGTCGTCGACCCCACCCGTCGCCGACCCGGGGCGGTGTGCCCACCGCGGTGACTACGCGGCAGGGGCGTTCCGCAGCGCCCGGACGAGCCAGGGGTGCACGGGGATCAGGTTCGGTACCACCTGCCAGCCGTTGACGATCCACACCAGCCGCCAGTACCGGTCCACCCGGGGATCGTGTGCTTCTTCGAACTGCCGGGCCATCCAGTCCCGGAACTCCGTGTCGGGGGTGCGCGCGAGTACCTCGGCGAATCGGTGGACAAGGTCGTCGACGACAGGTGCGGCCGCGTCGCCGAGCGGGTCGATGCCCGACTCCATCGCCTCGGCCACCTGCCGGCGGGTGAGCTCCATCAGTTCCTGGCCGGCCCGTTTCTCGATGTCCGGCGGACACCCGGAGGCCCGGCCCCCGGCCGTCCGGCGCATCCGGGACCGGAAGTCCTCGTCGCCGACCAGCCCGGCGAGTTCCGCCCACGCGGCGACCTGCTCGCTGGAGGGATCATCGGGGAGGTCGGGAGTGGCGGCGCGAACCATGGCCACCGCGGCCGGGTCGGCATCCACCGTGCCGAAGGTGCCGTCCACGAAATCGTCGATCAACCGTCGGCGTTCCTCGCCGGACAACTGCGTGAGCCTGTGCATGAGTGTGGTCTCCTCGGGACTGGATCCCCCTCCGGCCACGGCCCGCAGAACGCTCCGACGCAGTTGCAGCGCCCGGATCCGGACGTCCAGGGCATCGGCGTGCGCCGCGGCGACTTCCGCCACCGTGAGCTCACGGTCCAGTACCCGTCGGATCGTGGACAGGTCCATGCCCAGCTCGCGCAGGGTGCGGACCAGCTCCAGACGGAGCAGTGCGTCGAGGTCGTAGAGCCGGTAGCCGGCGGGACTTCGGGTGGTGGGCGCCACCACCCCCGCATCGGAGTAGAACCGGATGGTCCGCACGGGCAGGCCGGTCCGCCGGGAGAGCTCCCCGATCGAGTGGAGGGTCGTCGCGTCCATGCCTCCCACTCTGCTGTCTCCAGTCACTGGAGACTCAAGGCGATTCCGTCATCGTGCCGGTGGTGGCGCCCAGCGGCAGGAGTGCGGGGCGCTTCGCGGTGCGGCCGTCGCCGGAGGAGCGGCCGCGGAGCCGGCGGCCCAGCCAGGGGCCGAGGAAGGCGGCCGCCCAGCGCAGTTCGGCCGCCACGCCCGAGCCGGCAGCGGCGGTCGGCAGCGGGGGCAGCGGGTGGGTCCAGGTGTCGTCGCTGCCGGGCAGGCCGACGGCGTGGGCCAGGGCCGCGGCGATCCGTTCGTGGCCGACGGAGCTGGCGTGCAGGCGGTCATCGGTCCACATCCGAGGGTCCGTCACGGCGGCCGGGCGGGCGGTCTCGGCGACGGCCACCCCGTGGCGGGCGGCCGCCGCCCGGATGCGGTCGTTGAGATCCGCGATGCGGGGCGCGACGGGACGGGCGAGGGGCACGAGCTTCCCGAGGTCCGGGAAGGTCACGGTCGCCACCCGGGCCCCGGTGGCGGTGAGCGCGGCGAACATCTCCTCCAGGTGCGCGGCGACCTCCGCCGCGTCGAACCGGGGCCGCAGGATGTCGTTGACCCCCGCGACGACGGTGGCCAGGTCGGGGCGCAGGGCCAGGGCGGGGCCCAGCTGTTCGGCGCGGACCTGCCCCGCGAGACGCCCCCGGACGGCCAGGTTGGCGTACTGCAGACCGGGGTTGGCGGCGGAGAGGTGCTCGGCGAACCGGTCGGCGAAGCCGCGCAGTCCCACGGTGTCGTCCCCGTCCCCGAGGCCCTCGGTCTGACTGTCGCCCAGGGCGACGTAGCGCAGGTACTCACCGTTCGGCACGGGTCAGCCTCTCCCTCAGGATCGCCGCGCTCCGGCGGCACCAGTCGCGGTGTCCCTGTTCGAAGGCGAGGCCGCGCAGGCCGGTCAGGTACCCGCCGATCCGCTCGCCGTGGAGCAGGAACTCGTTCTCGTCCATGTCGCCGCGCATCTTGCGCAGCACCTTGCCGAGCAACTCGATCTTGGCGTCGGAGGCGACCGCCCGCGCCTCGAGCTGCTCGATCACCGGCTCGATGCCGATCCGGTCGGCGGTCTGGACCTTGACGAGGAGGTCGTCGCGGATGACCGAGGACTTCAGCGGGGCCGCGGCGAACTCCTCCAGTTCGGTCCGGCCGGCCTCGGTGACCCGGAAGAGGCGCTTGTTGGGCCGTGTCTCCTGGACCACCTCGCGGCCCTCGACCAGACCCGCCTTCTCCAGCTTGGCCAGCTCGGCGTAGAGCTGCTGGGGCAGGGCGTGCCAGAAGTTCGCGACGCCGATGTCGAAGGACTTCGCCAGCTCGTATCCGCTGTACTCGCCGTCCAGCAGCGCCGCCAGCACGGCATGTCGCAAGGTCATCGCGGCCGCCCCTTCCCCTTGCTCGTCAACCCCTGCATCATACTCATGAAAGTGACTAGTCAGATTCATGAGTATGAGGAGGGGTCATGGAGACTGCCGAACGCTTCCGCGCTGCCGTGGAGAAGCGGGATCTCGCCGCGCTGGAGGACCTGTTCACCGAGGACGTGCGGCTCTACAGCCCGGTGAAGTTCACCCCCTTCGAAGGCCGCCCCATGGTCCTTGGGCTCTTCGGGGTCCTGCTGCGCGTCTTCGAGGACTTCCGGTACGTCGGCCGCTTCGAGGGCGCGGCCGGGACCAGCGCCGACGGCGCGCAGGCCCCGGCCGAGATCCTGCTCTTCCGCGCCACGGTGGACGGCCGGGAGATCCACGGCATCGACCTGCTCCACTTCGACGGAGCGGACCGGATCAAGGAGTTCACCGTGATGGTCCGCCCGCAGTCCGCCGTGCAGGCCCTCGGCCAGGCGGTCCTCGCCGGCCTGGTGGCCGACGGCCTCGCGTAGCGGGTTGTCCTGCCGGTCGGGCGGCGCTCGACCGACAGGACACCGGCCACGCCGCCGGACGCGCGTCTCAGGCGGTGGTCGGACGCAGGACCAGGGAGAGGAAGCCGAAACTGTCCCGGTAGGAGTGCAGCCACTCCGTGCGCCGGGCGGTGGCGGTCTCGAGAGCGACGGCGCCGTCCGGATCGCCGGGGCGGTCGAGAGCCCACGAGGCCAGCGAGCCCCAGCAGGCCCACTCGTAGTCGTCCAGCTCCTGGCGGGTGCTCGCATGGCCGTGGACGGGGGTCCATCCGTCGGCGACGACACGGTCCACGGTGGTCGCGAGGTCGTCGAGTTCACCGAAGAGCTCGGCGGCCTCCGGGGACGGCGTACGGTCCCAGAAGCTCTCACCGATCAGCACGCGCCCGCCGGGAGCCAGGTGCTTGCGGATCGCGGCGAGGGTCGGGAGCAGACCGCCGAAGGCGTGGCTGGACCCGACACACAGCACCAGGTCGAACGGCTCGGCCGAGACGAAGTCCGCGGCCTCCCGGTGGTGGAGGACGAGACGCTCCCGGAGGCCGAGCCGGTCCGCCGACCGGCGGGCCTGCTCCATGGACTCCTCGGAGACGTCCACGCCCTCGGCGTGCAGGCGCGGGTGCGCGGCCAGGGCGCGCAGCAGCCATTCCGCGGTGCCGCACCCCAGGTCGAGCACCCGCTCGTCGCCGCGCAGGACGCCGTGGTCGAGCAGTCGGCGTACCGACGCGTCGTCGAGCGGTGCCTTGATGGGGTGGTCGGCATGGGCGATTCCGGAGATCTGTTCGCGATTCACCGGGGCAGCCTGCCAATGCGGGAGCCCGCGCGCACCCGATTTAGGTGCGCGGGGCACGGTTCCGGTCGGCGGACCTCCGCTCCCAGGCCTCCGCGAACATCTCGTGCAGCGGAGCCGTCGGCAGCACCCGGCCGAAGGGGGCACGGACCGAGTTGCTCCACAGCGGGCGCACCCGGTGGCTCGCCAGCTTCACCGCCTCCAGCGGCAGGTTCGGGGCCTTCAGCTCGGTCCACTCCCCGGGGAGGAACACCGTCCGGCCCGCCCGCGCCCGCTTGGCCTCCATGACCGCGCCCGTACCGAGGAGTTCCGCCAGGACCTCCTTGTGCCGCTTGGCGGACCAGCCGTTCCACCGCCGCACGTTCCGGTCGGTGGGCGCGGCCAGTGCCGCCACCTGGAGGTACAGCGACGCGGCGTCCGCGCCGACGCCGAGCTCCGCCGCCACCCGCGTGACCAGTTCCGGGCAGGACCGCCGCGGATCCGCCTCGTACGCACCGGCCGGCAGCGGACCGGAGCGGGCCCGGAGCATCATCCGCTCCAGCCCGCCACCGGCCAGCAGCGGCTCCACCCGGTCCAGCTCCTCGGCGAGGTCGGTGACCTCGCGGACCCGCCGCCACACCTCGGGGTCGGCGACCGGCGCCGGCCGCAGGAAGGCGGCACCGCCGGGCGCGCACACCACCAGCGGTCCGGAGTCGTACGCGGTCACCGGAACCGGGCCTTCCTCCTCGCGGTCGTCCATTGCCACCGGCAGCCGCCCGGGCCCGAACCGCTCCGCGATCCGCGCCGAGGTGTCCTGGACCCGCCCGCCGGGCAGTGCCAGCAGCAGCTCCGGACGGGCCAGCTCGGCGCGCAGCCGCTCGTACAGGGCCATCGCACCGGCCACCGCGGGATCCCCGACGGGCCGGTCCGTCCAGGCCCACACCAGCGCGGCCGCCATCCGACCGAGATCGAGGCCCACCGGGGTGCGGTACGGCAGTTCGGGCCCGGCCGGGGGCACGGCCCGGACCTCCACCCCGATGCCGTACCGCGTGGCCGCCAGCTCCCAGCCGGCCGCCTCCACGGTGGCGTCCGCCGCGGCCCCGTACCCGCCCGCCAGCCGACGGGCCCACACCTCCGAGAGCCCCAGGTCCGCCTCCAGGGCATCGGCCGCCCCGTCGTGCACGGCGGGCACCGACCCGAGCAACTCGCTCCACACCCCGGCCATCCGCTCCACTGCGGCGTCGACCCCGCCCGGACGCCACAGCTCGGCCGGGTCCTCGGGCAGGCCTGCGGCCAGGACGGCCCGCTGTCCGGCGGCCCCGAGCCGCGCCCGCAGCTCCCCGTACGCTTCGGCGGTCATCGCGCTCGCCCGGTACGGGGCCCTGCGCGCGAGGTCGCGGTCCTCGTCCCGGTGGGGCCGGCCGACCAGGCCGGCCACCACGAGCCGGGCCACGGCCCGCCGTACACCGGTCAGTTCCGCGAACCGCGCCGCCGCCGACTCCGGCAGCGGGACCGGACCGTGCGTCTCCACCGCCGCCACCAGGGCCCGGAGCCGGGCGGCGTCGTCCCACCGGATCCGGACCGGGCGCGCCCCGGGGAAGGCCGCCGCCACCGGGTCACCCTCCGGGTCCCCGGTGGCGGGCGCCACGAACCAGCACTCCGACCCCCCGGACCGTACCGCGGCGGACGCCACGGCGGTCCCGCCCGCCCGCAGCCCGTCCAGGGCCACGGAGTCGGCCGCGCGGCCCACCCACCACCCGCTGCCCGCACGGGCGAACGGCTGCTCGGCCCAGGTGTCGAGAAGCGCGAGCAGCGCGGCCCGTTCCGTATCCGGGGTCGGCGCCACCGCCGCCCGCCACGCCGCGGCCCCGACCGAGCCCAGCAGCTGCGACCAGTCGCGCGGCGGCGCCGGCGGAGAAAGCCGCCGCACCTCCTCCACGATCGTCCCCGCCAGGCAGGCGCCGTCGGCGGCGAGTGCGCCGAGCGTCGCCGGCAGGGCCACGTCCGCGGTCCGCCGATGCGCATCGGCCTCCGGCTCCGGGACCAGCCCGAACAGCGCGGGCAGCAGCTCGGTGTCCCGCGCGGACCGGCGCAGCGCGGCCGGCGGGGCCTCGGCGAGCAGGGACACGCGCCGGTGCAGGGCGCGCCGCCGCTCCTCCACGCGGGCCGCCCGTCCGGCGACCGCCACGACGGCCTCGACCAGGACCCGGTCGGTGACCTCCGGCAACTCCCGGGCCACGGCGGCGCGCAGCGCCCCGGCGCCGGTGCGGGCGGCGGCCAGCAGGGCCTGCGCCGTCCGCGGTCCCACGCTCCGCAGCGCCCGGGACCCGGCCGCGTCACGCGTGCGCAGCAGGTACCAGTAGGCGGGCGGCAGGGCCACGCCCCCCGACACGGTGACCTCGCGGACCGGCCCCACCCGGGGGTGCCTGGGCGAGCGGTGCCCGTCCAGCTCCCACAGCAGCACCCCGTCGGCGGTGTACGCGCGCACGCCCGTACGGGTCTGCGCCTCGGCGAGGACCACGTCCTCCACCGCGCCCTCCGGCGCGGCCCACAGCCCCCACGGCTCCTGACCCGGCCGGTCGATGTCGAACCGGGCCGTGCGCCCGTCCACGCTCTCCACCAGGTAGTGGTCGGGCGCGTGGTCGCGGTGCCGGGTGCGGAACAGCACCCGGGTCCCGACCAGCCCGTCCCGGCTGCCCAGCGGGGAGCCGGACAGCCCGGCGGGCAGCGGCGCCAGCTGCAGCGCCTCCGAAGCCAGGCTCATCCCCGTCTCGGACGGCTCCGCGGCGGGATCGGCGCTCGGGGCGCGGCCGGGGAAGTCCGGCAGGGGCACGGCCCCCCGACGCTCCCCGGTGACCGCGTCCACCACCTCCCACGGCTGCCTGCCGTAGACGTCGTTGGTCCAGATCCGCGAGCCGTCGCCGAGCAGCAGCTCCTCGCTGTCGATGCCCCCGGTGCCGCCCGGCCGCAGGACGCGCAGGCCGCTGTGGCGCCCGCCCCCGTCGGCGGACTCGAACTGGAAGCCGTACGCCCCTTCCAGGCTGCCGCCGAACGGCACGAGCCCGCCGACCTGTTCCGGAGCGAACGGCTCCGCGGGGCGCTCGGCCCAGACGGCGGTGTCGCAGTAGTACGGGTTCGGCTTGAGGGTCCAACTCACCAGGAAGGAGCCGCCCACGTAGTGCACGGCGAACATGGTCGCGTCCTCGGGCACCGTGAACCGGCAGGAGCCCCGCTGCCCGTCCGGGGCGACGGCGACCGCCCGGTCCCGCCCGAACACCGTCAGCACCGGCCAGGTGCAGGTCACTCCGGCGACACCCGGCAGCGCCCTGTCGGCCGTTCTCTCCGGAGCCCCGTCCGCCGTCCCCTCCGGCGCATCGGCCGCCGCGGACTGCGCGAACCCGGCGTACACCGACTCCAGGGCCGGCCAGGCCAGTTCCTCCGGCAGCCCGGCCGCCAGCGAGCGCCGCAGCGCACCCGCCGCGTCCGCCCCGGCCAGGGCGTCGACGATCCCGCCGAGGGCCGTCACCGTCGGCCGGTCCAGCAGGTTCTCCAGCTCGGCCACGGCCTCCTCGGCCCCCGCCATACCGCCGCCCGCGACCGTGTCCACGAGCTTGCCGACCCGCCCGGCCACCTCGTGCGCGACGCCCTCGTTGCCCGGCAGCAGTGTCACCGCGGACCCGGAGCGGCGCCCGCGAGAAGTCCACTGTTCGGGGAACAGACCGGCATGGACCGTCCCCTCCAGCCGGGAGCCGAACACCGGATCGGCGGCCAGTGCGGCGAGGTCCCGCCGGGACCGCTCGCCCCAGAACCGCATCCGGACCTCCGGGCCGGGGTCGACCACCGCGACCCCGGCCGCCAGGCAGGCGTCCAGCACGTCCGCGTCGAAGCCCTGGTAGTGGTACCGGGTCGTGTGCACGGCGACCGGGGTGCCCGCCGCCCGCAGCCGCGGCCCCAACCGGCCCACCAGGTCGAGGAATTCCCCCGGCAGCTGCTGCCGAGCGACTCCGCCGCCGGACTGCAGCGCGTACTGGTACATGCGGACGAAGTGCCCGACCCAGCGGGGCAGCCCGCCCTCCGGCACCACGCGTCCGCTCTCCATCGCCTCCGCCGCGCCGCAGCCGATCAGCATGCGCAGCCAGGCCCCGCCGCCGGCCCCGGTCGGGAAGACCTCCACCAGTCCGGTCAGGACGTCGTCCGCCGGCGGATGGGCCGCGAGGACGAGGTCCGCGGCCGTCAGCAGCGCCTCCGGCACCGACTTCTCGCGGGTGACCGACAGGATCGCGCCCACCATCCGCGCGGCCTCGCCGTCCCCGCGCCCGGCCGCCTTCGCCGAAGCGCGCACCCGGCGCACCAGATCCGCCGGCAGGTCCGCCCGCGAGCCCGCCCACGCGGTCAGGAACGCCTCCAGCGCCGTGTGCGCCGCCGCCGGATCCAGCGTGTCGGCGAGGAAGCGCTGATGCGCCCCGAACTCCTTGGCCGGCATGGCTCCGCCCGCGGCGAACAGCAGTGCGTTGGCCCGGCGGTAGCCGGGATCCACCGGCAGCCCGTGCTCGGCCTCGGCCGCGCGCGCCGCCGCGTAGGCCCGCCCGCCCGGCCGGCTCCCGCGACCGATCAGCCGATGGCCCACCGTGTCCCAGAACCACGGCAGGTGCGCGACCGGCAGCCGCCGCGCCCGCACCGTCATCGTGTCCACGAACCGGCCGGGCCTGTCCCGGGACCGGCCGAGCTCCGTGTACATCTCCTCCATCAGTTCCCGCGCGAACCCGGCCGCGCCGGGGTCGTGGGCGTCGACCCAGTCGGCGTAGGTCGTCGAGGCGTGCGGACGGGAGGAGGGCACCAGGGCATCGAGCGAGACGATCATGCTTCGCATCGTCGCACGCGCCACCGACACCTCCCCGTGGAGGTGGCCGGGCCGGCCCGGCCCCGCCCGGCCCCGCCCCCGCGGCCGGCCGCCACCGGATCGTCCGGCCTCCGGGCCGCGGCCTCCCGGTCTTCCTCTAGAGTGCTTCCGTCCCTTACACGTGAGTGTGACCCCGGCCGGGCGGCGCGTGCCGACCCGCGCACGGGCCCGATCGAGGAGCAACCGTGACCGACCTGGCGTCCATATCCCTGCAGCAGGAGATCGCCCGGGATCTCCAGGTGAGCGCGTCCTTCGACGCACGGCAGGAGATCGAGCGCCGCGTGGCCTTCCTCGCCGACCGGCTGACCTCCACGGGCCTGCGCGCACTGGTCCTGGGCATCAGCGGCGGCGTGGACTCCACGACCGCGGGCCGCCTGTGCCAGCTCGCCGTCGAGCGGGCCCGCGCCGCCGGGCACGAAGCGACGTTCTTCGCGATGCGGCTGCCGTACGGGGTCCAGGCCGACGAGAAGGACGCGCAGCTGGCGCTGGAGTTCATCCGCGCCGACCGGGTCCTGACCGTGGACGTGAAGGCCGCGAGCGACGCCGCCCTGGAGGCCGCGCTGGCCGGTGGCACGGTGTTCCGCGACGCGCGCCACCAGGACTTCGTGCACGGCAACATCAAGGCCCGGCAGCGCATGATCGCCCAGTACACGGTGGCGGGCGCGCACGAGGGCCTCGTGGTCGGCACCGACCACGCCGCCGAGGCGGTCTCCGGCTTCTTCACCAAGTTCGGTGACGGCGCGGCCGACGTGGTGCCGCTCACCGGTCTCACCAAGCGCCGGGTACGGGCCGTCGCAGAGGAACTGGGCGCGCCGTCCGAGCTGGTGCACAAGACGCCGACCGCGGACCTGGAGACGCTGGATCCGGGCAAGCCCGACGAGGACGCGCTCGGCGTCACCTACGACGACATCGACGACCTCCTCGAGGGCAAGCCCGTCGAGGGGACCGCCTTCGCCGCCATCGTCGCCCGCTACCGCCTCACCGAGCACAAGCGACAGCTGCCGATCGCGCCCTGATCCCTGCCGGGCCCGCGCGCACCGGCCCCGGTCATTGAGCCGAACGCCACAATGACCGGGCCGACGGCGGGCACGCCCCGCGCGGTCGCACCTATCGTGGAAGCGACCCCATGACCGGGCGGTGGCGCGCGAACAGGTGGACGTGGACGGATCCGGGATCGACTATCAGGCTGTCTTCCAAGCCCTGCCGGGCGCGGTCGCGCTGCTGACGCCCGACCTGGTGTACGTGGACGTCAACGAGTCCTTCCTGGTGACCTCCGGCCGCACCCGCGAGCAGATCATCGGCCGCTACCTGTTCGACGTCTTCCCCGACAACCCCACCGATCCGGCGGCGAGCGGCATGCGCAACCTGCGCGCCTCCCTGGAACGGGTCGCGGCCACCGCCGAGCCCGACACCATGGCCGTGCAGCGCTACGACGTGGAGTCCCCCGACCGGTCCGGGGTCTGGCAGGAGCGCTACTGGAGCCCCGTCAACGTCCCCGTCCTCGCCCCCGACGGAGCCGTCGCCCTCCTGCTGCACCGGGTGGAGGAGGTCACCGAACTGATCCGCGCCCGCGGCGGCCCCAGCGGCCGGGACCGGGCCGCCGAGGTCCTGGAGGCCGAGCTCTACACCCGGGCCCGGGAACTCCAGGCGGTCAACGAACGCCTGCGCCGTACCCACGCCCACGAGCGGGAGGTGGCCCTCCACCTCCAGGAGTCGCTGCTGCCCGCACCCCACCCGCTCGGCCACCACCGGGCAGCCGTGCGCTACCGGCCCGCCACCGAGGCCCTGAACGTGTGCGGCGACTGGTACGACCTCGTCGACCAGCCCGGCCGTACCGCCCTCGCCGTCGGTGACGTCGTCGGGCACGGACTCGGCGCGGCCGGAGTCATGGGCCAGCTCCGCAGCGCCCTGTCGGCCGCCTCCCGCGTCGCCGAGGGCCCGGCCCAGGCCCTCGAGGTCCTCGGCCTGTACGCCCGCGACATCGAGGGCGCCGAGTCCACCACCGCCGTCTCCGTCTTCATCGACTGGAAGAACCGCACCCTCACCTACAGCAGCGCCGGCCACCCGCCTCCCGTACTGTGCCACCCCGACGGGACCGTCACCTTCCTCGACCGGGCCACGGACCCCCCGCTCGGCGCCCGGCCCGAACACACCCGCCGCCCCGAGGCCCAGGTCCCCTTCACCGAAGGCTCCCTCCTCGCCCTCTACACCGACGGACTCATCGAACGCCGCCGTGAGGACATCGACGTCGGCCTGGGCCGGCTCACCGACGCCATCGTGCGACACCGCACCGACACCCCCGACGCCCTCGCCGACGCCCTGCTGCCGAACTCATCCCCCCGGTCGGCGTCACGGACGACACGGCACTGCTCATCCTCCGCCTGTGAGGGTTCCGCGCGGTATTCGAAGGCGTACGGCCTCCCCGGCCGCATAGGCTCGCCCCCATGCCGAGCCCAGACCTCCAGCGCGTCCATGCCTTCCTGTCGGACTTCGCCCGTCGCCAGGCGGCGCGCACCACGGAGCTTCCCGGCGGGTTCGCCGCCCACGACGAGGCGTTCGCGCACTCCCGCGCGAACAACCAGGTCGTCATCGACGCGGCCGTCGACCCCGAGGCGCTGCCGGCCCTCGCGGAGGAAGCCCTGGGGCACCTGCCGCACCGGCTGGTCTCCGTCCTCGACGACGAAACCGGCCGGGCGTGCGCGGAGCCGCTGATCAGGGCCGGATACACGCACTCCAGCTATCTGGTCATGCTGCACACGGGGCCGGTGCCGGACGGCGGACCCGCCGAGGAGGTGGACCTCGACGCGCTGCGCGTCCCCCTGACCCGGCGCTGGCGGGGCTTCCTCCCGGACGTCGGCGACGAGGTCCTGCGCCAGCTCGTCGACCGCCGGGAGGTCCGGCTGCGCGGCGCCGACATCGTGCGGTTCATCGGTGCCCGTGCGGAGACGGGCGAGGTGGCCTCATGGGCCGATCTCTACGTCGACCGGACCACCGGCACGGCCCAGATCGAGGACCTGATCACCTCGGAGGCCCACCTCGGGCGCGGATACGCCGACGCCGTTCTGGCCGGCGCCCTGCGCCGGGCCGCCGACCACGGCTGCGACTTCCGCTTCCTGACCGCCGACACCACGGACTGGCCGCGCCACTGGTACGAGCGCCGCGGCTTCGCCGTCATCGGCCGCACGCACTGCTTCGAACGAGACTGACGCCGTACCGGCCCCGGGATGGTGCGACTTGGGGCCGGCCCGATCGACAAGACACCCCCTAGGGAAGCGCTCCGGCCACCCCGTCGGCGATCATCATCCACATGGGCTGGCCGCCCGTGCCGAACGCCGAGGCCAGGGCGTAGCCGATCGCTGCGTCCGCCGGCCGGATCTCGCGGTCCTCCCGCCACTGTGCGAGGACCGTCTCGTCGCCGTCGGAGGAGAAGTCGCCCAGGTGCAGGCCGTCGCGGGTCAGCCGGCTGCTGGGGACGGAGTCCGGCACCAGTCGGTAGTGCGCCCCGCCGTACTCCACGTCCACGCGGTACGAGTGCCGGGTGAACCGGCCCTTCGCCGGCAGCAGCCCGGCCTCCGTGCCGTCGACCCGCAGCGTCAGGTGCGCCGGGTCACGGGTGCCGATGGCGATCTGCGGGTCCGCCTCCGCCGCCGGATCGCGCTCCAGGGTCACGCGGGGGATCGCCTCGCCGGCGACCTCGAGACGGTCCTGGCCGTGCTGGCGGACGGTGATCGCGCCGAAGTGCGTGTCGTCGATGGGTGCTCGGTCTATGTCGGTCACAGGTATGGGCCGCTTCGGTGGGTGGGGTGGGTGGGGCGTGCGGTGAACTGTCGGAAGTCATAAGGGACTTTCCGCACCACTTTACCGGCGGTGATCATGGCGCCGGCCGAGCGGGTCACTCCCGCTTCCACACCTTGGCGACGGCTTCCAGGTAGTCGTCCTGGCCGTCCTCGATGTGGGTGACCTGGAGGACGAGGAGCAGGTCGGAGGAGACGCGGACGCAGATCATGTCGTCGACGCCCCACTCGGCGTCCTCGACCAGGGACCCGTAGCCGGAGGCCCGTTCGTCCGCGAGGCAGTCGCTGTTCACTTCGGAATCCCCGGACTTGAGCAGCAGGATGTCGTCCCCCGCGAGGTCCCAGTTCGGGTGCAGGTCCACGTCGAAACCGTCGCCCGCCTTCGGCTCCGTGAAGTCGGCGGCGTCGATGCCGTATCCGGTGGGCAGTTGGACGTCCGCCTCGTCCGACATGGACCACCCGTCGAGCGGGTCGGTGCTCTCCGGCGCCGGATCCGTGGGAGTGCCGCCGTTCTCGTCCTGGGAGACGTAGTGCCCGCCCGGGTCCTTCCCGTTCTGCGCGGCCGTGTAGGCCAGGGCCCCGATCGCCGCGGCAGCCACCACGGCCGCGGCGGCGATGAACGGTGCCCTACGGAGCCGGGCGCGGGCCGTGGGCGGGCGCGGTCCGTATCCGGGCAGGGCGGCCGGCGGCACGGCCGCGGCGCCGGGATCCACCCGCGTCGGGGCGTACCGAGGGGGCGCGGTGGCCGTCAGCGAGGGGTCGGAGTCCGCCTCCAGCGCCGAGGAGGCGCGTGCGAGCAGACTGTGCGCGACGGGGGCCGGCAGCCAGCCTGAACCGACCGGGCGGCCGTCGTCCGCCTCGACCGAGAGCTCCGCGAACAGGGTTTCCAGGGAGGGCCGCGCGGCCGGGTCCTTGGCGAGGCAGCGCCCGACGAGGTCCAGTGCGACCCCGGAGAGGGCCTCCAGCCTCGGCTCGGAGTGCACGACCCGGTAGAGCAGCGCCGGAGTGGCGCCGGTCCCGAAGGGGCTCTCGCCGCTGAGGGTGAAGGCCAGCACCGCCCCGAAGGAGAACACGTCGGAGGCGGGGCCGACCACGCCGCCGGAGGCCTGTTCCGGGGACATGAAGCCGGGGGAGCCGACGGTCATCCCGGTCCGGGTCAGGGCGCTCGCCTCGGTGGCCCGCGAGATGCCGAAGTCGATCACCCGGGGTCCGTCGGGGCCCAGCAGCACGTTGGACGGTTTCAGGTCACGGTGCACCAGTCCGGCGGCGTGCACGGCCGCGAGCGCGGCCGCCAGCCCGCGGGCCAGGGCGAGCGCCGAGGCCTCGGGGAACGGGCCGTGTTCGGCCACCGCCTCGGCGAGCGACATCCCGGGGACGAACACCGTGCTAAGCCACGGCGTCGGGTCGTCCACGCCGGCGGCGAGGACCTGGGCGGTGAACCTCCCGTCCACGGCCCGCGCGGCGGCGACCTCACGGGCGAACCGGCGCCTGAACTCCGGATCCCGGGCCAGCTCCGGATGCACCACCTTGACGGCCACGCTGCGGCCGCCGGCCGTCCGGGCCAGATAGACCCGGCCCATGCCCCCGCTGCCGAGTCGTGCGACGACGTGGTAGGGCCCGACCCGCACGGGGTCACCCGGTATCAATGCGTCCACTTGACCCCCCGCATCGCGCCTGGTCCGGCCGAATTCTAGTAGCTCGAACCATGGTCATGCAGGCGTTCGCAGGTCGACGCCCGGGCGGCGGCGCCTCCCGGCGCCCGGGTCGACGTCGCGGCTCACCGGCTGGTGAGGTACCCGCCCATGGTGGTGAAGTAGTCGGTGGCGGGCATCTCTTCGCCGTCCTCGGTGCGCACCCTGGTGATGACGAGACCGTGGTTGCGTCCGGTGCGGGCGTTGGCCCCGGCCACGATCACGACCCCTTCGCCCTCGCGGTAGAACACGCGGCCGGGCGTGCCGCCGTAGCGTCCTTCGGAGACGACCGCGGCCACCACCTCGAGACGCTTGCCGCGGTGGAAGGTGAAGGCGCTCGGGTAGGGGGCCGACTGGGCGCGGACGAGCCGCTGGAGGTCCTCCGCCGGCCAGTTCCAGTCGATGCGGATGTCCTCGGCCGACCGCTTGTGGAAGAAGCTGGCCTGCGACCGGTCCTGGTGGGTGAACTCGGTCTCGCCCGCGGCGATCCGGCCCAGGGCGCCGACGGTGACCGGTGCGATCAGGTCGACGGTCTTGTGGAACAGGTCGGTGGCGGTGTCCGTCGGGCCGACCGGGACGGCGCGCTGGACGACGATGTCGCCCGCGTCGAGCTCGTCGTTCATCAGGTGTGCGGTGACGCCCACTTCGGGCTCGCCGTTGATCAGTGCCCAGATCAGCGGCGAGAAGCCGGCGTACTTCGGCAGCAGTGAGTCGTGCACGTTGAGGGTGCCGTGGCGGGGCAGGTTGAAGATGCGCGGGGGGATCCAGGTGCGCCAGTTGTTCGCCACGATGATGTCCGGTTCCGCCTCCTTGAGCCGGGTGAACAGCTCCTCGTCGTCGGGGCGGTTGCGGATCAGCACCGGGACGCCGTGGTCGTCGGCGAGGTCGGCGACCGAGTCGCTCCAGATCTTCTCGTACGCGTGCTCGCTCTTGGGGTGCGTCACGACCAGAACGACCTCGTGTTCGGACTCCAGCAGGGCCTGCAGGGTGCGGTGCCCCCACGTCTGATAGCCGAACATGACGACCCGCATGGGGTTCCTCCTTGGAGCGGCGACAAGTTTCAAAATGAGTAAAGCAAGCCTTACCTAAGTGTGCAACGCCCCCTTTTTTGAAGACAGTTCAGCCGGAAGTCGACGGCGACTCGATCTGATTTGCCCATCGACAGCTCCATCACATCAGGTTAGCCTTCCCTAAGTTCCCCCCGGGCTCCGCTCCTTCGGCGTGCCCTGCCCCCGGTTCCCCCACGCACGGCAATCGGCTGCCCCCCGCACGATTGGGAGTGACATGTCACAGGATCTGTCCGATGATGCGCCACTGATCCACGACCTCATCGGCATCGGCTTCGGCCCCTCGAACGTGGCCATGGCGATCGCGCTCAGCGAGCACAACGCCGGCGTCGGACCGCAGGAGGCGGTCACCGCCCACTTCTTCGAGCAGCAGCCCCGCTTCGGCTGGCACCGCGGCATGCTCATCGACGACGCCACGATGCAGGTGTCCTTCCTCAAGGACCTCGTGACACTGCGCAACCCGGCGAGCGAGTACAGCTTCCTCTGCTACCTCCAGAGCCGGGGCCGCCTGATCGACTTCGTCAACCACAAGAACCTGTTCCCGCTGCGCGTGGAGTTCCACGACTACTTCGAGTGGGCCGCGGCCAAGGTCGACGACATGGTCTCCTACGGGTCCGAGGTCGTCGCCGTACGTCCCGTCCTGCGCGACGGAGCGATCGAGTACCTGGACGTCACCGCCCGCTCCGGCACCGAACTGGTGGTCCACCGGGCGCGCAACCTGGTGATCGGCACCGGTCTGCGGCCGCAGATGCCCGAGGGCGTGGAGCGCACCGAGCGCGTCTGGCACACCTCGGAACTGCTGAACCGCGTGGCGGAGCTCGGGAACGCGGACCCGTCCCGGTTCGTCGTCGTCGGCGCCGGCCAGAGCGCCGCCGAGAACGTGTCCTTCCTGCACCGCACCTTCCCCCGGGCCGAGGTGTGCGCGGTCTTCTCCCGCTACGGCTACAGCCCCGCCGACGACAGCGGCTTCGCCAACCGCATCTTCGACCCCTCGGCGGTCGACGACTACTTCACCGCCCCCGAGGAGATCAAGCGCAAGCTGGTCGAGTACCACGCCAACACCAACTACTCCGTGGTGGACATCGATCTGATCGACGACCTCTACCGGCAGGAGTACCAGGAGAAGGTCCTCGGCACCGAGCGGCTGCGCTTCCTGAAGGTGTCGCGGCTCGCGGACGCCACCGAGACCCCCGACAACGTGCTCGTCACGGTCGAATCGCTGGTCACGGGGGAGAAGGAGGCCCTGGAGGCCGACGTGCTGGTCTACGCGACCGGATACCGCTCGGCGGACGGCCTCGGACTGCTCGGGGACGTCGAGAAGTACTGCCGGCGCGACGACCTCGGCCGCGTCCGGGTGGCCCGTGACTACCGTGTCGACAGCGAGCCCGAACTGCGCTGCGGGATCTACCTCCAGGGAGGAACGGAGCACACCCACGGCATCACCTCGTCCCTGCTGTCGAACACCGCCGTCAGGGTGGGCGAGATCCTCGGCTCCATCGTCGCCCACGGCCGCGTACCGGTGCCGGCCTCCCGCACGGCCCCCACCCCCTGAGGACCGGCACCCATGCTCTGCACCAGGCTGACGAACGCCACCTTCCTCACCATGGACCCCGACCGCCCCGTCGCCCACGACCTGGGCATCTGGCGCGGCCGGATCGTCGGCCTGGACGAGGCCGTCACCGCACTGCCCGCCCGCGAGGTGGTCGACCTCCGGGGCGCCACCGTGCTGCCCGGGTTCATCGACTCCCACGTGCACCTGGCCTGGACCGGAATGAAGGCGGTCACCCCCAGCGTGGCTCCCTGCGAGCGCGTCGAGGACGTGCTCGCCGTCGTCGCGGAGGCGGTGGCCCGCACACCGCGGGACGCGTGGGTGGACCTCGTCGGCTACGACCAGCGGGCCCTCGGCCGGCACCTCACCGCCGCCGAACTGGACAAGGTCAGCGACGGCCGCAAGGTGTTCATGCTGCACGACTCGGGGCACGGCTGCGTGGTCAACGGCGCGGTCCTGGAGCTCCTCCCCGGCGAACTCGCCCACGGCGAGGGCTTCCTCGCCGAGAGCGCCATGACCACCGCCCGGCGGCTGCGCCTGCCCCACTCGCAGGAGGAACTCGCCGACGCCATCGAGCACGCCGGCCGCGCCTGCCTCGCCGAGGGCGTCACCGCCTGCGCCGAGGCGGGCATCGGCGGGGGACTGCTCGGCAACAGCCCGGTCGAACTCGGCGCCTACCAACTCCTGCGCGACCGGGGGAGGCTGCCGCTGCGGGTCCAGCTCATGGCAGCCGCAGACACCCTGCGGCCCGTGGCCGCGCACGCGTCCGACGGGATCCCCCGCGCCCTCGACCTCGGCATGCGCACCGGGTTCGGCGACGACTGGCTCTCCCTCGGCGCGCTCAAGGTCTACACCGACGGCGGCATGATGGCCCGCACGGCCGCACTCACCCGCCCCTACGAAGGAACCGACCGGGCGGGCGAGTTCCAGGACACACCCGAGCGGATCACCGAGACCATCGTCGCCGGCCACCTCGCCGGCTGGCAGCTCGCCGTGCACGCCATCGGGGACCGCGCCGCCGATCTGGCCCTGGACGCCCTGGAACAGGCACAGCGGCGCAAACCCCGCCCCACCGCCCGGCACCGGATCGAGCACGCCGGCCTGATCCGGCCCGACCAGCTGGTGCGCTTCGCCCGCCTCGGTGTGAGCGCGGTGGTCCAGCCGAACTTCCTGCGCTCCTTCGGCGACGACTACGCGGCCGTCATGGGCGCGGACCGGGCCCCCTGGCTGTACCGGGGCCGCGGGTTCCTCGACCGGGGCGTCACCCTGGTGGGCAGCTCCGACCGGCCCGTCACCGACGGATCACCGCTGCGGGCCGTCCAGTTCATGGTGGAGCGGGCCTCCGCGTCGGGCCGCCTCATCGGCCCGGACGAGGGCATCACGGTGGAACAGGCCCTGTACGCCCACACCGTCGCGGGTGCCTTCGCCTGCCACTGGGACGACAGCGCGGGCACCCTCGCCCCGGGCCGCCGGGCGGACCTCGCCGTGCTGGGCGACGACCCGCGGCGGGTCGACCCCTCGCGGATCGGAGCGATCGAGGTCGTCGCCACGTACGTGGACGGGAAGCCGGCCCCGGGACCGGCATAGACCGGTTCGCCCGGCCCGGTCTCCGGCCCCGGAGGACCGGCC
>NZ_JBSGXU010000118.1:0-25638 GCF_053610205.1 Streptomyces sp. NPDC054932
CGAGCTGGTCGCGCAGGGCGGGTTCGAGCCCGGCCCCGTCCGTACCCCGCCCGCCGGAACCGTCCCCGGAACCGCCCCGGGCGAAGCCGCCCCGGGCGAAGCCGCCCCGGGCGAAGCCGCCCCGGGCGAAGCCGCCCCGGGCGGAACCGCTCCCGCCGGGGAAACCGCTGCCCCGGCGGGAGCCCCCCGCATCGCGGAGCACCTCGCGCACGTGGTCGCCCGCGCCGGCCGCCCCCTGCTCGTCGTGCTCGACGCCCCGGAGGAGATGCCGCCGGAACTCGCGCACCGGCTCGAAACCTGGACCGCAGCCACCGCCGCATGGCTGCAGGGGACCGGGGCCCGGCTGGTCGTCGCCGCCCGCCCCGAGTACTGGGAGCGGGCCGGCGCCCTCTACCCGCCCGGCGCACTGCACACCCCGGCCCGCCCGGCCCGGCGGCTGCCGCCCGCCCTCCCGCTCACGGACCTCACCGCCGCCGAGGCCGAGACCGCCCGGGCCCGCCTCGGCATCCCCGCCGACGCCGTCCGGGAGGCCGACGCCCGGCACCCGCTCACCCTGCGCCTGCTCGCCGGGATCCGTGCCGCCGAGGTCACCGCCGGCCGCCCCGGCCGCGACGAGGTCTTCGCCGCGCACCTGGACCTGCTGTGCCTGCGCGCCGCCGTCCGCATCTCCGCGGCCTGCGCCGACGCCGGGGGCGCCAAGGTGCACGGACCCGGCGTCAGGCGGCTCGCGGCGCGCGTGGCCAGCCGCGTGCACGAGGCCGCCCGGCGCGCCCTGGGGCCCGGGCAGGGGCAGCTGGACCGGGCCTCCTTCGAGGAGCTGTTCCCGTGGCGCACCGGCTGGGCCTCCGCCGTGCTCACCGAGGGACTGCTGGTGCCCGCCGGGCCCGGCTACCGCTTCGCCCACGAGGAGCTGTCCGACTGGATCCAGGCCGGCCACCTGGACGTCCCGACGGCCCTCGGCCTCCTCGTCCACGGCCCGGCGGGACCGGGGCTGCCCGTACCCCGGCACCGGGTCGGGCCCGTACTGGAGGCCCTGCGCCGGCTCGCCCCCGACCAGCTGCGCAAGGAGCTCACCGGGCTCGTCGACCGCCTCAACCGGTTCGCCGAGGAACCGGAGCGGGCCACCCCCGACAGCGCCTGGTGGGCCGCCCGGCTGCTGCGCGAGTCCCTGCTCCGGGCCCCCGACGCGCGGCCCCACCTCCCCGTCCTGCACGCCCTCGCCGAGCACGTGGCCCGCGCCGGCCCGGGGGAGTTCGGCGGCTGGTTCTGGAACCGGCTCCGGCTTCCCGAGCCCGACCGCCTCGACCTGCTGCGCCGCCTGCTGCCCGCCGACCCCGCCGAGGCGCTCCCCGGCGACCGCTACCTCGACGCCGCGGCCCGCCGTCTGGCCCGGGACCCGCAGCGCGCGCAGCCGCTGCTCTGCGCCTGGTTCACCGACGGCCGCCGGCTGCGCGGCCGCCCCGGGGCCACCGTCGCCACCGCCGCGCAGGCCCTGCTCCACACCCACCGCAGCCTCGCCGTGGACGACCTCACCGAGGCGCTCGTCACCGCCGCGCACCCGCGCGCCGACGAGCTGCTGGCCGTACTCGCCGAGGAGGAGCCCTCCGCCCTGTGCCGGGCCGTCGACCGCTGGGCCCACGACGAACGGCCCGGGCGGCGGGTCGCGGCCGCCGCCTACGGGCTCGCCACCGCCGCGCACGTACGCACCCCCGCCGACCGGGAGCTGCTGCGCCACGCCGCCCAGGCACTGCTCGGCCGCCCCGCCGACGCCACCCTGCACGGCAGCGCCCTGGCGATCCTGCTCCGCGACCCGCAGATGCGCGGCCGCTACCTGCCCGACGCGCTGCGCTGCTTCCGCGATCCGGAGCCCGGCTCCCGGCTGCCCGCGGCGGCGCTGGTCGCGGCCCTGCCCGTCCTGCCCGATCCGGACGGGGTGTTCGCCGCCCTGCGGGCCCGGGCCGACGGGGAGGTGGTGCGGGCCCTGGCCGCGCTGACCACGCCCGGGCTGGCCCGGCGCGCGGGTGACCTCGTACGGGAGCACCTGGCCCGGCACCCGGGGGACGCACCGCACGCCGCCTGCTTCGTGGACCGGCGGCTCGACCAGGGCCCGGCCGCCGCCTCGGTGGTGCGGCCGCTGGTACTGGACCTGCTCCGCAGCGCCCCGGCCGGGGTACGGGCCGAGCTGGCCGCCGTACTGGCCGCCCCGGGCGCGGCCGCCTCCTACCCGCTGCGGGGGGAGCTGGCCGACACCCTGCTGCGCGAGGAGACCGACCCACAGGTCCTCGACGCGTTCCTCGGGGCCCTCGCCGCCGGGGCCTCGGGGCGCCCGGAGGACCGTACGCGGGAGCTGCTGCGGCGCACCGGACGGCAGCTGCTGCGGGTCCCGGGCGGGCCGGTGGTCTTCGAGCGGCGGACGGTGGAGCTGGCCCGGGCCGCACCGGCCTTCGGGGCGCTGGCGGCCCGCTGGCTGGCGACGGCGGAGGCCGAGGCGGCGGCGCTGCTGGGGCCGAGCGCCCGGCAGACGGTGGAGACGCTCAGCAGGGCGGCCGCGGATGTGACGTGATGCCAGACACGGCGGGGGATCCAGTCAGATGCCGATGCGGGGCACCGGCCACCGGCATGGCAGTCTTAGACCTGCAATCGGCAATCAGTTCAAGGACCAACCGGGTTCGGGCGAGGAGCGGTCACAGTGCAGCGCTGGCGTGGCTTGGAGGACATCCCCCAGGACTGGGGACGCAGCGTCGTCACCATCGGCTCCTACGACGGCGTGCACCGGGGACATCAGCTGATCATCGGACGGGCGGTGGCCACGGCGCGTGAGCTCGGCGTCCCGTCCGTCGTGGTCACCTTCGACCCGCACCCGAGCGAGGTGGTCCGCCCCGGCAGCCACCCGCCGATCCTGGCCCCGTACGACCGGCGCGCCGAGCTGATGGCCGGGCTGGGTGTGGACGCGCTGCTGATCCTGCCGTTCACGGCGGACTTCTCCCAGCTGTCCCCGGCCGACTTCATCGTGAAGGTCCTCGTCGACAAGCTGCACGCGCGGGCCGTCATCGAGGGCCCGAACTTCCGCTTCGGCCACCGGGCCGCCGGGAACGTCGACTTCCTGCGTGAGCTGGGCTCCACGTACGACTACCAGGTCGACGTCGTGGACCTGGTCGAGCGGGGCGAGGCGGGCGGCGGAGTGCCGTTCTCCTCGACGCTGGCGCGCAGGCTGGTCGCCGAGGGGGACATGGACGGCGCGGCCGAGATCCTCGGGCGTCCGCACCGGGTCGAGGGCGTGGTGGTGCGCGGTGCGCAGCGCGGGCGCGAACTCGGCTACCCGACGGCGAACATCGAGACGCAGCCGCACACCGCGATCCCGGCGGACGGGGTCTACGCGGGCTGGCTGACGGCGGACGGCGAGCGGATGCCCGCGGCGATCTCGGTGGGGACGAACGTGCAGTTCGACGCCACCGAGCGGACCGTGGAGGCGTACGCGATCGACCGCGTGGGGCTGGACCTGTACGGGATGCACGCGGCGGTCGACTTCCTCGCGTACGTGCGGGGGATGGCCAAGTTCGAGTCGCTGGACGGGCTGCTGGAAGCGATCGCGGACGATGTGAAGCGGGCGCGGGTGCTGACGGACGCGTACGACGCGAAGCGCTGACGACAACGAAGAGGAAGGGCCCGTACCACCCCGGGGGTGGTACGGGCCCTTCCTGTTTGCCGTGGTCAGCCGTCAGCCCAGGCGCGGGTCGCGCGGGGGCTGCGGGGGCTGGGGCGGCTGCTGCTGCGGGGCCTGGGGCTGCTGCCAGGGCTGGCCGGGCTGCGGGTACGGCTGGCCGTAGGGCTGCGGCGGCTGCTGGTACGGGGGTTGGCCCTGGGGCTGGCCGTACGGCTGCGGCTGCTGAGGAGGCTGCTGCTGGTAGGGCGGCTGAGGAGCCTGGGGCTGCTGCGGCGCACCCCAGTGCCCCTGCGGGGCCTGCTGCTGGGCCCGCAGGAAGTCCTCGGCCACGAGCGCGGAGAGGTTGAAGTATGCCTCGCGCGTCTTGGGCCGCATCATGTCGAGATCGACCTCGGCACCGGCCGCGAGGTGTTCGTCGAAGGGCACCACGACGACACCGCGGCAGCGGGTCTCGAAGTGCTGCACGATGTCCTCGATCTTGATCATCTTGCTGGTCTCGCGGACCCCGGAGATGACGGTGAGGGAACGCGAGACGAGGTCGGCGTACCCGTGGGCCGAGAGCCAGTCGAGGGTGGTGCTGGCGCTGCTGGCGCCGTCCACGGACGGAGTCGAGATGATGATCAGCTGATCGGCCAGGTCCAGGACGCCGCGCATGGCTGAGTAGAGGAGGCCGGTGCCCGAGTCGGTGAGGATGATCGGGTACTGGCGGCCGAGCGTCTCGATGACGCGGCGGTAGTCCTCGTCGTTGAAGGTGGTGGAGACGGCCGGGTCCACGTCGTTGGCGATGATCTCCAGACCGGAGGGCGCCTGGGAGGTGAACCGGCGGATGTCCATGTACGAGTGCAGGTACGGGATCGCCTGGACCAGGTCCCGGATGGTGGCACCGGTCTCGCGGCGGACACGGCGGCCGAGGGTGCCGGCGTCGGGGTTCGCGTCGATGGCCAGGATCTTGTCCTGGCGCTCGGTGGCGAGGGTGGCGCCGAGGGCGGTGGTGGTCGTGGTCTTGCCGACGCCGCCCTTGAGGCTGATGACGGCGATGCGGTAGCAGGACATCACCGGGGTGCGGATCAGCTCCAGCTTGCGCTGGCGCTCCGCCTCGGCCGCCCTGCCGCCGAAGCGGAACCGGCCGCCGACGCCGTTGTTGTTGTTCTTGGGCTTCTGCTTGTTGCGCAGCAGGCGGTCGGACGACAGCTCGACCGCGGCGGTGTAGCCGAGCGGCGCCCCGCCGCCGGTCTGACCGGCGGAGTAGCGCGGGTCGTGCGGCTGCGGGTGCGGCTGCGGCTGGTGCTGCTGCTCGTGCTGCGGGGGCTGCTGTCCGGGCCCGGCGGACCACTGCCCGGCGGCGCGGGGGTCGTAGTGCTGCGGCTGGGGCGGCTGCTGCGCCTGCTGCGCGGGAGCCGGCGGCGGGAAGGGGTAGGCGTCCGGAGTCCCGAACGAGGGCTGAGGCGACGGCAGTTCACCGACCGGTCCCGGCCCGCCGAACGGGTACTCCCCGACGGCGGGCGGGGCGTCCGCGGGGCTGACCGGTGCCGGTGCCGGGGCCGCTACCTGCTCGGCGGGCGGCAGCACGGGCGTTCCCTCGCCGGGAGTGTCCTGCGGTCCGGCCCAGGGAGCGGGCGAAGCCTCCGCCACCGGGTCGGCGACGGGCAGCGAGGGCAGGGGCGGGTAGGGCGTGACGTCGTCGACGGGAGGCAGGGCCGGGAACGGCGTCACGGGCGCGGCGTCGGCGGGGACCGGGAGCACGGGAGCCGGCAGCGGGGCCGGCTCCGGAGCGGTCTCCTCGACCGGGGCCACGGGCACGGGCACGTCGGCGAGCGGAATCGGTGCGACCGGTGCTTCGAGCGCGGACGGGGCGTCCTCGACCGGAGCCGGAGCCTCGGCCGGAGCCGGTGCAGGCGTCGAGTACGGGAGGGCCGGAGCCGGGTACGCCGGAGCCTCGATCGGAGCCGGGGCCTCGATCGGAGCCGGAGCCTCGATCGGAGCGGGAGCCTCGGCCGGAGCCGGTGTCGAGTACGGCAGCGCCGTCGCCTGGTGGTCCGGGGCGTCCTCGGCCGGAGCCGGAGCCGGGACCTCGGCCGGAGCGGCGGCAGCGACGGCTGCTGCCGCCGCGGTCCGCTCGTCCGCCGCGGCACGGATTCCGCGCCATGCGGACTCCGCAGCCTGCTGTTCCGCTTCCTTCTTGCTGCGGCCGGTGCCGGTGCCGTACGAGACACCACCGACGCGAGCGGCAGCAGTGAAGGTCTTCTCGTGGTCCGGACCGGTCTCGGAGACCAGGTACTCGGGCACGCCAAGGCCTTCGGCCGCCGTGAGTTCCTGGAGACTGGTCTTCCAGTCCAGGCCGGCCCCGAGGTTCGAGGACTTCTCGATGAGCGGGTCGAAGAGCCGGTGAACCAGCTCCGAGGCCGCGTCGAGGCCCTGATCGAGGTAAACCGCGCCGATGACCGCTTCGAGCGTATCGGCGAGGATGGAGGCCTTGTCCCGGCCTCCCGTGCCCTCTTCGCCCCGGCCGAGCCGGATGAAGGAGCCGAGTTCGAGGCCGCGTCCGACCTCCGCCAGTGCGCGCGAGTTGACCACCGCGGCCCGAAGCTTGGCCAGCTGGCCTTCGGGGAGATCGGGGTGGGTCGTGTACAGCGTGTCCGTGACCACCAGGCCCAGCACGGAGTCCCCGAGGAACTCCAGCCGTTCGTTGGTGGGCAGACCGCCGTTCTCGTACGCGTACGAGCGGTGGGTCAGTGCACGCACCAGAAGGGCGGACTCGAGTTGATACCCGAGCCGCCCTTCCAGAAGCGTGTGGGACGAGGCCGCGTTGTTACTGTCTGCCTGCTTCTCAGCGTTGGACAGCTCAGACATTGCGCCTCTCACCAGCCGCTCAGACCTCGAGGACCTGGCGCTTGTTGTAGGTGCCGCAGCTCGGGCACGCAATGTGCTGGAGCTTCGGCTCCTGGCAACGCTCACACGAAACCAGGGTGGGGACCGCAGCCTTCCACTGCGACCGGCGGTGGCGCGTGTTGCTGCGCGACATCTTCCGCTTCGGAACAGCCACGGCTACTTCTCCTGCTTCTCGGCGGCGCCCTGAACTCCGTCAGAGGCAGTGCCGCTCATGTTGTCCTTCTCGTCGTCCTGATCGGTCACGACGAGTCCCTGCAATGCCGCCCAACGGATGTCGACGGCGTCATGGTGGTGGTCCGGGTCGTCGTTCAGGCTGAGCCCGCAATCGGGGCACAGTCCGAGACAGTCCTCCCGGCACACCGGCTGCATGGGCAGTGCGAGCACCACCACATCCCGCAGCACGGGTTCGAGGTCGAACAAACCGTCCTCGAGGAAGAGCGTGTCCTCGTCGTCCTCGGCGTCGTCGGCCGGTTCCGCCTTGGAGCGGCTCCGGTCGTCGGCGTCAGGGTACGAGAACATCTCCTGAAAGTCCGCCTTGAGCTCACGCTCGACGGACTCAAGACACCTTACGCACTCCCCTACGGCCGACGCACGGGCGGTGCCTGTGACAAGCACCCCTTCCATGACCGACTCGAGGCGGAGGCTGAGCTTCACCGGGGCGCCTTCCGGCACTCCGATGACGCCGACGAGACCGAAGTCCGCCGGTGCCGCGATCTCACGGGACAGCCGCTGCATGGCACCAGGACGCCGGCCCAGCTCGTGCGTGTCGAACACGAGGGGGTTGCGGTGGTCGAGGCGGGTATTCAGGGCCGTTCCTGCTTTCACAGATCGCTGAAGATCAAAGATTCCGCCGCCCCAGGGCAGCATGGATCGCGGTGCATACGCGCGACCGAAGAGCCAGGATACCCTCAGCGGCGCCCAGCGCCCAATCCGGTCCTAGCGCCCCTGCTCGTACTGGCGCAGCTGGTCCAGGTTGATCATGCTCGTGTCGAAGAAGCTGGTCTCGTCGAGCGAGGGCTGCCCGTCCTGGGGCTGGTACGCGCCGTAGGGGTCGGGCTGCTGCGCGTCGTAGTGCCCCGCGTAGGCCGCTCCGCCGGATCCGGCGCCCGCCCCGGCGTACGGGTCCGGCTGCTGCTGATAGCCGCCGTACGGGTCCTGGTAGGAGTACGCGTCCTGCTGCTGGGCGGCGGGCTGAGCGGGCTGCTGGTACGAGTACGTGTCGTACAGCGGCTCCGGCTGCGCCGGGACCGGGGCCTGCGCGTGCAGCGGCTCCGGTTCCGCCAGGCCCGCCAGGAAGTCCGAGTCGCTCGCCGAGCGGGAGGACTGGCCGCCCACCGCGTCCTGGGCGGCCATGTGCACGCCCAGGTCGTCCGACGGGACCCGGCCCAGGAGCTTCTGCCGGCCGCGCCCCACGGCCTCCAGCGTCTTGGAGAGCACCGCCTCGAAGGTCGCCAGCTTGGTGTCCACGTACGCGTCCGCCTGCTGCCGCTGCGTCTCGGGGTCGTGGCTGCGCTCGGGCGCGTCCATGTCCGGGTAGCCGTGCTCGTCCAGGCCGGGGCCCCGGCCCAGGAGCTTCTCCCGGCCGCGGTCCACCGAACCGATGGTCTTGGTCAGCACGACCTCGAAGTTCGCGAGCTTGCTGTCGACGTAGTCGTCGGCCTCGGCCCGGATCTCCTCGGCCTCCCGGCGGGCCTCCTCCAGGATCCGGTCCGCCTCGGCCTGGGAGCGCCGCGCGATCTCGGTGTCGGAGATCAGCGAACCGCGCTGGTTGTGGGCCGCGTCGATGATCCGCTCCGCCTCCCGGCGGGCCTCCTCGACCATCTGCTCGCGGCCGCCGATGAGCTCCTGGGCCTGTGCGAGCGAGCCGGGCAGGGCCTGGCGCACCTCTTCGAGCTGTTCGAGCAGCTCGGCGCGGTTGATCACGCAGGAGGCCGACATGGGCATGGACCGGGCGCCGCCGACGGCCGCGACGATCTCGTCGAGCTTCTTCTGCACGTCCATGGGGGCTCGCACTCTCTCGGCCTCGGGCGGTTCCTGAGACGGACGGGACGACTGTAAGGCCACCGGGCCGACCCCCGACACCGCCTGACGCCCTGTCAGTCGGTCAGCGGTTGCGCAGCCGCTCCATGAGCGCCGCGTGGACGTGCGCCGGCAGCAGGTGGGCGACGTCGCCGCCCCAGGTCGCGACCTCCTTGACCAGCGAGGAGGACAGGAAGCTGTAGGTGGGGATGGTCGGGACGAACAGCGTATCGACGCCCGACAGGCCCATGTTCATCTGGGCCATCTGGAGCTCGTAGTCGAAGTCGCTGACCGCGCGCAGGCCCTTGACGATGGCCGGGATGTCCCGCTGCTTGCAGAAGTCGACGAGCAGTCCGCGGAAGGCCTCGACCTGGATGTTGCCGTAGTCGGCCGTCGCCTCGCGGATCAGCTCGATCCGCTCCTCGACGGTGAACAGGCCCTGCTTCGACTCGTTGATCCCGACGGCGACGTGCACGACGTCGTACAGCCTGGAGGCGCGTCCGATGATGTCGAGGTGTCCGTTGTGGATGGGATCGAAGGACCCCGGACAGACGGCGCGGCGCAACTGAACTCCCTCGTTCATGAGTCTTCGCTGGTGAAAGCGGCGCGGCCGTACCAGAGGGTGCCCTCGCCGTACTTGCGCGACCGGAGCGGCTCGAAGCCCTCGGGCCACGGGAAGGCACCGCTCCTGGTGCTGCGCTCCACGGTGACGAGCGCATCGTCCGTGATCCAGCCATTGGACCGGAGTGTGAGGAGGATCTCCCGCAGGTCGGCGCTGTCCACGGCGTACGGCGGATCCAGGAAGGCGATGTCGTACGGGTCCCCGGCGGCCCGGGCCGCCACGATCTGCTCGGCCTTGCCCGCGCGGAACTCCGCGCCGGGCAGACCCAGCGTCCGGATGTTGTCCCGGATCGCCTTGGCGGCCTTGGCATCGGCCTCGACGAGGAGGGTGTGGGACGCGCCCCGGGAGAGCGACTCCAGGCCGACGGCGCCGGAGCCGCCGTACAGGTCGAGCACCCGGGCCCCCTCGACGCCGTGCAGCGAGTCCCAGGTCGAGAAGAGGCCTTCGCGCATCCGGTCCGAGGTCGGCCGGGTGCCGGTGCCGGGGGGCACGGCCAGCCGTCGCCCGCGGGCACTGCCGGCGATCACGCGGGTCATCTGGGGTCCTTCGGTGCGACGGTAGGGGGGTGCCCCGGCATCGCCGCGGCACTCCAACGATAGGTCGTGCCGCTCAGCCCTTCTCCAGGTACTGCTCGCGCTCGGTGTCGAGCAGGGCGTCCAGCGCGGTCCGCAGGCCCGGCAGCCGCTCCAGCGCGGGATCCTCGGCGACGACGCGGGTGGCCTCCTCCCGTGCCTGGGCGATGACCTCCTCGTCCTCGATGACGGCGAGCATGCGCAGCGAGGAGCGGACTCCGGACTGGGCCTGGCCGAGCACATCGCCCTCGCGGCGCTGCTCCAGGTCGATCCGGGAGAGCTCGAAGCCGTCGAGGGTGGCGGCGACGGCGGCCAGCCGGGCCCGGGCGGGACTGGCCTCGTGCATCTCGCTGACCAGCAGGCACAGACCGGGCGCGGAGCCCCGGCCGACACGGCCGCGCAGCTGGTGGAGCTGGGACACTCCGAACCGGTCCGCGTCCATGATGACCATGACGGTGGAGTTCGGGACATTCACCCCGACCTCGATGACGGTGGTGGCGACCAGCACCTTGACCTCGCCGGCGGCGAACCGGCGCATGACGTCGTCCTTGTCGGCGGGGTCCATCCGGCCGTGCAGCACCTCGACGCTCAGTCCGGCCAGCGGTCCGCGCGTGAGCTGCTCGGCGATCTCCACGACGGCGAGCGGCGGCCGCTTGTCGCCGTCGTCCCCGTCGGACTTCTTCTTGGGGTCGTCCTCGCCGTCCCCGATGCGGGGGCAGACCACATACGCCTGGTGCCCCTTCCCGACCTCCTCGCGGACCCGCTCCCAGGCCCGGGCGAGGAAGTGCGGCTTGTCCTTCGAGGGCACCACGTGCGTCGCGATCGGGGAGCGCCCGGCGGGCAGCTGGTCGAGGACGGAGGTCTCCAAGTCGCCGAAGACGGTCATGGCGACCGTCCGCGGGATCGGGGTCGCCGTCATGACCAGCAGGTGCGGGGGCTGCTTCCCCTTGGACCGCAGCGCGTCGCGCTGCTCCACCCCGAAGCGGTGCTGCTCGTCCACGACGACCAGGCCGAGGTCGTGGAACTGCACCTTGTCCTCGATCAGCGCGTGCGTGCCGATCACGATGCCGGCCTCGCCGGTGACCAGGTCGAGCAGGGCCCGGCGGCGTGCGGGCATCCCCATGGAGCCGGTGAGCAGCACCACCTTGGTGCCCTGGTCGGAGCCGCCGAGCATGCCCCCCTCGGCGAGCTCTCCCATCATCTCGGTGATCGAGCGGTGGTGCTGCTGGGCGAGCACCTCGGTGGGGGCGAGCATCGCCGCCTGCCCGCCGCTGTCCACGACGGCCAGCATCGCCCGCAGGGCCACCATCGTCTTCCCGCTTCCGACCTCTCCCTGGAGGAGGCGGTGCATGGGGTGTTCGGTGGCGAGGTCGTCGAAGATCTCCTTCGACACGGTCTGCTGGCCCTCGGTGAGGGTGAAGGGCAGTTTCGCGTCGAAGGAGTCGAGCAGGCCGCCGGGGACCGGGCGGCGGGGGACGGCCGGGAGCTGGGAGTCGGCGTGGCGGCGGCGGGCCAGGGCGACCTGGAGGACGAAGGCCTCGTCCCACTTGAGGCGCTGGCGGGCGTCCTCGATGTCGGCCTTGGTGCCCGGCCGGTGGATCTTCAGCAGGGCTTCGGTGAGCGGGACCAGCCCGCGGCCCTCGCGCAGGGCGGGCGGCAGCGGGTCCACGGCGTCCTGGGCGCTGGGCAGTACCGCGTCCACGCACTTGGCGATCTTCCAGGACTCCAGCTTCGCGCAGGCCGGGTAGATCGGGATGAGCTGGTTGGCGAAGGCGGTGGCGGCGTCCCGGTCGGAGGCGTCCCCGCCGAGGGGCTCGTAGGCCGGGTGCGCGAGCTGGAGCTTGTGGTTGAACCTGGAGACCTTGCCGGCGAACATCGCACGGCTGCCCGGGAGCAGGTCCTTGTGCGGCTTGTGGACGCCGGCGCCGAAGAAGACCAGCTGGAGGCGGCCGCTGCCGTCGGTGATGGTCACTTCGAGGCGCTTGCCGCGGCCCCCGTTGAAGGTCAGGATCCGGGCGTCGGCGACCTGCGCGACGACGGTCACGTGCTCGTCGATCTGGTCGGCGAGCTCGGCCAGCGAGGTCAGCTCGCCCCGCTCGGCGTACCGCCGCGGGTAGTGGTGGAGCAGGTCCAGGGCCGTGTGCAGGCCGAGCTGCTCGGCCAGCACCTTGGCGGTGGCGGGTCCGAGCGTCTTCTTGAGGTCTTCGTCGAGCGCGGGCACGTGTTCCATTGCACACCATGGCGCTGACAAGCCCGCTATTCCACCCCGATGAGGAGCGGCGCCGAGTACCGGCCGCCCCGGTAGGTGACGGTGTCCACGGCGAGGTGGCCCTGCTGGACGTACGCCTCCAGGCGCTCGGCGACGGCGTCCGGCACCTCGGGGCCCAGGACCAGGGTGACGAGTTCGCCGCCGGAGCCCAGCATCCGGTCCAGGACGGCCTCGGCGGTCTCGGTCAGGCCCGAGCCGATCACCGCGACGTCGCCGTCGATGAGGCCGAGCACGTCGCCGGCCTGACAGATGCCGGCCGAGGTGAAGGACTGCCGTTCGGCGACGGCCAGTTCTCCGTAGCGGGTGGCGCCGGCCGCCGCCGTCATGGCGACCACGTCCTCGTCGAAGCTTCCCTCCGGGTCGTGCACGGCGAGGGCGGCCAGGCCCTGGACCGCGGAGCGGGTGGGGATCACCGCCACCCGTACGCCCTCGGCGCGGGCCTGTTCGGCCGCCCCGGCCGCGGCGGCGCGCAGTTCGGCGCCGCCCGGCAGGAGCACCACCTCGCGGGCGTGCGCGCGGCGGACCGCGTCGAGGAGTTCGGCGACGGCCGGGACCTCTCCGGGGCGCACGAGCACGGTGGTCGCTCCCGCCTCCCCGCACAGCCCGGCCAGTCCCTCGCCGGGGACGACGGCGACCACGGCCCGCTGGGCGCGCTCGCCGCGCGCCCGGCGGCGCTCGTCCCCGAAGTGCGTGATCCGTATCCGGTACGGCCGCCCGGCCACGATGCCGGCCTCCACGGCCGCGCCGGGGTCGTCGACGTGGACGTGGACGTTCCACAGTCCGTCGCCGCCGACGACGACCAGCGAGTCACCGAGCCCGTCGAGCCGTTCGCGCAGTTCCCCGACGGCGGCCTCGGTGGCCTCCAGCAGGTAGATGACCTCGTACGCGGGCCCGTCCTCCTCCTGCGAGCAGGGGTCCGGCGACCGCGGTACGGGCACCGCCCGGCCGCGCACCGGTTCGGCGGCCGGCTCCTGGCCGGACAGCGTCTGCCACAGGGCCCCGAAGACGACGACCAGCCCGCAGCCCCCGGCGTCGACCACCCCGGCCCGGCCCAGCGCGGCGAGCTGCCCGGGGGTCTCGGCCAGGGCGGCGCGGGCCCCGTCGTAGGCCGCGCGGGCCACGTCGGTCGCGGTCCCGGCGGCTGCTCCGGCCGCCTCGGCGGCCCGGGCGGCGGCTCCGGCGACGGTGAGCATGGTGCCTTCCACCGGGTGCGCGACGGCCGCGTACGCCTCCTCCGCGGCCCGGGTCAGCGCCCGGGCCAGCAGCCCGCCCGGACCCTGCCCGGCGTGGTCCCCGCGCTCCCCGTGCTCGGCCTGACCGGCCCGGCCGGTCTGGTCGCCGCCGAGCACGTCTGCCACTCCGCGCAGCAGCTGCGCCAGGATCGTCCCGGAGTTCCCGCGGGCCCCCACCAGGGCCCCGTGCGCCCAGGCCCGTACGGCACCGGAGAGGGAGGTCCGCCCTGTGCCGTCGGTCACCTCGGGGAATGCCTCGGCCAGGGCGCGGTCGGCCGATTCGGCGGTCAGGTAGAGGTTGGTGCCGGTGTCCGCGTCGGCGACGGGGTAGACGTTGATCGCGTCGATGTCCTCGCGGGCCCGGCCCAGTGCGGCCAGGGCCAGCGAGCTCCAGGTGCGCACCGCTTCGGCGTCGAGCTCGTCAGGGGACTGCGGCTGCGGCTCGTGCGGCACCGGGCGTTCCTCCTTGTGCGGGCCAGGGTTCACCGCAGGGTAACGAAGGACTGCCCGGGCCCCGGGACCGCGGGGCGGGGGCTGCGGCGGACATGGTAGTTTTCTTGGACGGACGCAGTCGTTGTATGCTGCTCCGGTTGCCCGATGAGAGTCGGGCCATTCCCCCGGCAAACCACTTCAGACTCTCTGATTCCGGTGCGCCGGTTTCACTGTAATTGCATCTGAAGTCTTTGGAGTGACCTGTGGCTGCCAACTGCGACGTTTGCGCCAAGGGGCCGAGCTTCGGCAACAACATCTCCCACTCGCACCGCCGCACCTCGCGTCGCTGGAACCCGAACATCCAGCGCGTCCGTGCCGTGGTCAATGGGACGCCGAAGCGCCTCAACGCCTGCACCTCGTGCATCAAGGCCGGCAAGGTCTCGCGCTGACGCCACCCGTCGTAGCGCAGCCCCTTCCGGTTGCCAAGAAGGCCGGTTCACCTCTGGTGAACCGGCCTTTTGCCTTGCCCGGGCACGGACGGGAACCCGGCCGGAGCACCGGCCGGGTGTCGCCCCGGGTTCAGCGCCACTGCCAGGCGTGATCCACCGGGCCGATGCCCCCGCCGAGCGCGAAGCCGGCGGCGATGGCGCCCGTGACGTACTCCTTGGCGGCCGTGACCGCCTCCGGGACGGCCTGCCCCTTGGCCAGGCCCGCCGCGATCGCGCTGGCGAGGGTGCAGCCGGTGCCGTGGGTGTGCCGGTTGTCGTGCCGCGGGGCGCGCAGCCACCGTTCCTCGCTGCCGTCGGTGAGCAGGTCCACCGCCTCGTCGCCGTGCGCCGCGAGGTGGCCGCCCTTGATCAGCGCCCACCGCGGCCCGTGGCCGAGGATCGCGTCGGCGGCCCGCCGCATGTCGTCCTCGGTCTCCACCACCACGCCCGTGAGCCGGGCCACCTCGTCCAGGTTGGGGGTGGCCACGGTGGCCCGCGGCAGCAGCTCCCTGCGCACGGCGTCCAGCGCCGACTCGGCGAGCAGCGCGTCCCCGTGCTTGGAGACCCCGACGGGGTCCACGACGGCCGGGGCCGGGGTGTCGGCCAGCAGCGCGGCCACCGTCTCCACGAGCACGGCCGAGGAGAGCATCCCGGTCTTCACGGCCCGGACGCCGATGTCGTCCACGACGGCCCGGTACTGGGCCGTGACGGCCTCGGCGGGGAGCTCCCAGGCCCCCCGTACCCCGAGCGAGTTCTGCGCCGTCACGGCGGTCACCACGCTCATGCCGTGCACACCGAGCGCCAGCATGGTCTTGAGGTCGGCCTGGATGCCGGCGCCGCCGCCGGAGTCGGATCCGGCGACGGTCAGGCACAGCGGTGGGGCGGTGCTCACAGCGCGCCGTCCTGGGCGGCCGGGTCGGCACCGAAGTGGTCCCAGCCGCCGGTGCTGGTCCAGGGCGCGCCGTCCACGGTCACCTGGGGCAGCGCGGAGCGGTTGAGCACCTCGCCGATGACCTTCCAGCGGGCGGGGAGCTTCACGTCGGGCGGGAAGGTCGCCACGATCGCGTGGTCCTCTCCCCCGGTGAGCACCCACTGCAGCGGGTCCACGCCGACGGCCTGTCCGATGTCGTGCATCTGGGTCGGGATGTCGACGGCCGCCGAGCGCAGGTCGATCCGTACCTTGCTGGCCTCGGCGATGTGCCCGAGGTCGGCGATCAGGCCGTCGCTGACGTCGGTCATGGCGGTGGCGCCGAGTCCGGCGGCCGCGGGGCCCGCGTGGTACGGCGGCTCGGGGCGCCGGTGCGCCTCGACGAAGGCCCGCGGGGAACGGAAGCCGCGCGAGAGCACGGCGAAGCCGGCCGCGGACCAGCCCAGCCAGCCGGTCACGGCGACGACGTCGCCGGGCTGGGCGCCGGAGCGCAGGACGGGTTCGTGGTTGCGCAGGTCGCCCAGTGCCGTGATGGCGACGGTGATGACGTCACCGCGGACGACGTCCCCGCCGACCACGGCCGCGCCGGCGACCTGGCACTCGTCGCGGATGCCGTCCATCAGCTCGGTGGGCCAGGTGACGGGGAGTTCGGCGGGGACGACGAGGCCGAGCAGCAGCGCGGTGGGCACCGCGCCCATGGCGGCGATGTCGGCGAGGTTCTGCGCGGCGGCCTTGCGGCCGACGTCGTAGGCCGTGGACCAGTCGCGCCGGAAGTGCCGTCCCTCCAGCAGGATGTCGGTGCTCGCCACGACCCGCCGGTCGGGGGCCGACACCACCGCGGCGTCGTCGCCCGGTCCGAGCCGGACCGCCGGGGTGGTGGTGAGCCGTGAGGTGAGCTCCCTGATCAGCCCGAACTCCCCCAGCTCGCCGACAGTGCCCTTCATCGCTGTGCCCCTTCTTGCCCAGTCCGCTTGCGGTCGCGAGCCGTCTCAGCTCTGGGTACCGTCAACAGATACGTCAACTTCTGCTCTCCGTACGCCCCGCTGTGCGTGGCGCCGGGCCCGCAGGTCTCCCCGCGGCGCACGGCGACGCGGTACCGTGGCGTCCCTTCTTCCCCCGGCCCTGTCCATCGTGTGGGGTCCACCCGAAGATTAGGGGAAATGATCCTCGTGGCCGCCCTGGAGGTTCCGTGGTACAGGCGTACATCCTTATCCAGACCGAAGTGGGCAAGGCGTCGTTCGTCGCCGAGTCCATCGGCCAGATCCCGGGGGTGATCCAGGCCGAGGACGTGACGGGCCCGTACGACGTGATCGTGCGCGCCCAGGCCGACACCGTGGACGACCTCGGCCGCATGGTCGTCGCCAAGGTCCAGCAGGTGGAGGGGATCACCCGCACCTTGACCTGCCCGGTGGTCCATCTGTAGCCCCCGTCTACTCTTGGCCGGTGATGTCCCTCCACCGCCGGCCCCTCCGTGTCCGCGCCCTGTCCGCCCTGCCCGCCTCGATGGCCGTCATGGCCGTCGCTGCGTGCTCCCCGGGCGGATCGGAGGCCCGGGTGGATCCTCCGCCCACGCCGCCCGCCGCCGTCGCGAAGCTCTGTGCAGCACTGCACGAGGAGCTCCCGGAGACGGTGGCCGGCCTGGCGCGGACCAGAACCGAACCGGAGTCCGATCTGACCGCCGCGTGGGGCGGCTCGGCGATCGTACTGCGGTGCGGTATCCCCAAGCCCCCCAAGATGGCCGATCCGAAGCAGGACGGCGTCCATGTGAACGGAGTGGCCTGGCTGCTGGAGGAACGCGACGCCGGGTCCGGCGGGGGGTTCCGGTTCACCACCGGGCTGCGGCTGGCGTACACGGAGGTTCAGGTCGACAAGGAGCATGCCACGGATGCGGGGATGCTGGTCGGTCTGTCCACGGCCGTCTCCGCGACGGTGCCCGAGGGCATCGCCTCCTACTGAGCACCGCGCACCGGGTACCGAGCGCACCGCCGCCCGCCGGCCACGCCTTCGGGGGCGGGCGGCGGGCGGTCGGCTTTTCGGACGACTGCTAGCGCAGGCCGGTGGAGCGGCGCAGGGCCGCCTGGATCAGGCTGTCCACCAGCTCCGGGTACTCGATGCCCGTCTTCTGCCACATCAGCGGGTACATGGAGATCGGCGTGAAGCCCGGCATCGTGTTGATCTCGTTGATGACGAAGGTGCCGTCCTCCGTGAGGAAGAAGTCGGCGCGCACCAGGCCCTCGCAGGACGCGGCCTCGAAGGCTTCGATCGCGAGCCGCTGCACCTCGGCGGTCTGCTCCGGGGTGAGCGGGGCGGGCACGATCCCGGAGGCGGAGTCGATGTACTTCGCCTCGAAGTCGTAGAAGTCGTGGCTGGACACCGGCGGGATCTCGGCGGGGACGCTCGCGCGCGGCCCGTCCTCGAACTCCAGGACCCCGCACTCGATCTCGCGGCCGCGCAGCAGCGCCTCCACGATGATCTTCGGGTCGTGGCGCCGGGCCTCCTTGACGGCGGCCTCCAGGCCCGAGGCGTCGTCGACCTTGGTGATGCCGATGGAGGAGCCGGCCCGGGCGGGCTTGATGAACAGCGGCCAGCCGTGCTCGGCGGCGAAGTCCAGGATCCTGCCCGTGGCGGCGTCCCGGTCGGCCTCCCACTCGCGGGGGCGGATGGTCACGTACGGGCCGACGCGCAGCCCGAAGGAGGTGAACACCCGCTTCATGTAGTCCTTGTCCTGGCCGACGGCCGAGGCGAGGACGCCGGAGCCGACGTACGGGATGCCGGAGAGCTCCAGGAGGCCCTGGAGGGTGCCGTCCTCGCCGTACGGGCCGTGCAGCACGGGGAAGACGACGTCCACCTCGCCCAGAGCCTTGGGGACGGCGCCCGGTTCGGTGTAGACGACCTGGCGGCTGGCGGGGTCGACCGAGAGCACGACGGCGCCGTCCTCGGAGTCGGCGAGCTCCTCGACGCTGGGGAGCTTGCGGTCGGCGATGGCCATCCGCTCGGGCTCGTCGGCGGTCAGCGCCCATCGGCCGTCCGTGGTGATGCCGATGGGCAGCACCTCGTACTTGGAGCGGTCGATGGAGCGCAGCACGGCGCCCGCCGTGACGACCGAGATGGCGTGTTCCGAGCTGCGGCCGCCGAACACGACGGCCACGCGGGGCTTGCGGCCCTGCTGCTCAGGGGTCTGGGGGAGGTTCTCGCTGCTCATATCGCCACGAGAGTACCCGCTCAAGCGTCCGGAATGGAGTCAGCGACGTTCCGGTTTGGCGCTGCGGCCCATCAGGTCCTTGAGCGCGACCAGGGTCGGCTTGCCGTGGTGGACGATGTCGACCACGGTGTCCGTGATGGGCATGTCCACCCCGTGGCGGCGGGCCAGATCGGCCACCGACTGGCAGGACTTGACGCCCTCGGCGGTCTGCTTGGTGACCGCGATGGTCTCCTCCAGGGTCATCCCTCGGCCGAGGTTCGTGCCGAAGGTGTGGTTCCGGGAGAGCGGCGAGGAGCAGGTCGCGACCAGGTCGCCGAGGCCCGCGAGGCCGGAGAAGGTGAGCGGGTCGGCGCCCATCGCCACGCCGAGGCGGGTGGCTTCGGCGAGGCCGCGGGTGATGAGCGAGCCCTTGGTGTTGTCGCCCAGACCCATGCCGTCCGCGATGCCGACGGCGAGGCCGATGACGTTCTTGACGGCACCTCCGAGCTCGCATCCGGTGACGTCGGTGCTCGTGTACGGGCGGAAGTACGGGGTGTGGCAGGCGGCCTGGAGGCGCTGGGCCACGCCCTCGTCCACGCAGGCGACGACGGAGGCGGCGGGCTGGCGGGCGGCGATCTCGGCGGCCAGGTTGGGGCCGGTGACCACGGCGATGCGCTCGGCGGGGACCTTGGCCACCTCCTCGATGACCTCGCTCATCCGCTTGGCGGTGCCGAGTTCGATGCCCTTCATCAGGGACACGAGCACGGTGTCGGGGGCCAGCAGCGGGGCCCATGCGGCGAGGTTGTCGCGCAGGGTCTGGGACGGGACGGCGAGGACGGTGAAGTCCGCGCCGGCCGCGGCCTCGGCCGGGTCGGTGGTGGCCCGCAGGTTCGCGGGGAGTTCGACGCCCGGGAAGTAGTCCGGGTTGGTCCGGCCGGTGTTGATGGCGTCGACCACCTCCCGGCGGCGGCCCCACAGCGTCACCTCGCAGCCGGCGTCGGCGAGCACGATGGCGAAGGCCGTGCCCCAGGAGCCTGTTCCGAAGACGGTCGCCTTCACGGGACGTGTCACTTGTTGCCCTCCCCTGCGGCCTTGCGCCGCTGTTCCGCCCTGGCGTTGCGATGGTCGTACGGCTGCTCGGGCGCGGTCTCGCCGCGCACCTCCTCCAGCAGCGCGGTGATGGCCGCCATGATGACCTCGGTGGCCTCCCGCAGGACGTCCGGAGTGGGTTCCCGGTCGTAGAAGGCCGAGAGGTCCACCGGCGGTCCGGCGAGCACCTGGAGGGTCTTGCGCGGGAAGAGCCTGACCTTGTTCTCCTTGGCGTAGGGCGGCATCGCGAGGTTCGCGCCCCACTGGGCCACCGGAATGACGGGGGCCCTGGTGATCAGCGCCACGCGGGCGGCGCCGGTCTTGCCGGCCATGGGCCACATGTCGGGGTCGCGGGTGAGGGTGCCCTCCGGGTAAAAGGCCACGCATTCGCCGCACTCGATGGCGTCCACCGCCGCCCGGAATGCGTCCAGGGCGTTGGTGCTCTCCCGGTAGACGGGGATCTGGCCGGAACCCCGCAGGATCGACCCGACAATGGGGACCTTGAAGAGGGCGGCCTTGGCGAGCAATCGGGGCACGCGGCCGGTGTTGTACTGGAAGTGCGCGTAGGAGAGCGGGTCCAGATACGAGTTGTGATTGACGGCGGTGATAAAACCGCCCTCGGCCGGAATGTGCTCCATTCCCCGCCAGTCCCGCTTGAAGAGCACTACCAGCGGCGGTTTTGCGATGACCGCCGCCAGGCGGTACCAGAAGCCGATTCTGCGGCGGGACACTCGGACACCTTCCTCTAGGACCGGTGCGCGGCTTGGGCACCTCGTCGGCCGGACAAGTGTCACCCCACGCCCGGTCTCTGTCGAGAACACCGTACGCCCCGCTCATGCCACCGGACTCCCCGGTTGCCCGCCCGGAGGCGACAATGGGCCGACACATGACCCGGCCATGACCCGACCATGGCCCGGGGAGGTGCCGGAGCGCACCGGAGGGAAGGGGTCCGTCACGAACGCCGTCTGGAGCCTGGTGGTCCCGCTGAAGCCTCTGGCCGTGGCCAAGAGCCGTCTCGCGAGGGCCGTGGGCGCCTCCCGTCCGGGCCTCGCGCTGGCGTTCGCGCAGGACACGGTCGCGGGGGCCCTGGCCTGCGGTGCGGTCCAGGATGTGGTGGTCGTCACGGACGACTCCGAGGCCGGTGCGGAACTGGCGCGGCTCGGGGCGCGGATCGTCGCGGACGCCCCGGCGGCCGGGCTCAACGCGGCCCTGGCCCACGGGGCGCGGGCGGTGCGGACGGGGCGGCCCGGTGCCGCGGTGGCCGCACTGAACGCCGATCTGCCGGCCCTGCGCCCCCCGGAATTGCAACGCGTGCTCGAAAACGCCTCGGTATTTCCACGGGCATTTCTGGCGGATGCCGCCGGAATCGGGACGACCCTGCTTTCCGCCGCGCCGGACGTGGAATTGGCCCCTTCCTTCGGCGGGCGGTCACGGGCCAGGCATTCGGCCTCGGGAGCGGTGGAAATCGCCCTGACGGACGTCGACAGCGTGCGCCGCGACGTGGACACGGCGGCGGATCTGCGGACCGCGCTCACCCTCGGTGTGGGGCGCCACACCGCCCGATACAGTGCCCGTATGCAGGCGACCGCGTACACGTACGACTCCCAGACCCGCAGCGGCAGTGTGCTGCTGGACGACGGCACGCCGGTGCCCTTCGAGGCGCCGGCCTTCGACGCGGGCGGCCTGCGGCTGCTGCGGCCCGGGCAGCGGGTCCGGATCGAGACGGACGGGGCGGGCGCGAGCCTGCGGATCACCCTGGTGACGCTGCAGACCTTCTGAGGGACGGCCGCGGTGGCCGCGAACGGGCCGGCGGCAGGGAAGAACGCACCGCGGGCCGGCTCCCCCGCACGGGGAAAGCCGGCCCGGCCTGTGTGACGCGTGCCCCTACTTCTTGCGGGCGGTGGTCTTCTTCGCGGTGGCCTTGCGCGTCGCCGTCTTCTTGGCGGGCGCCTTCGTCGCTGCGGTGACCTTCTTGGCCGCCGGCGCGGTCTTCTTCGCCGCGGCGGTGGTCTTCTTCGCGGCAGCCGTGGTCTTCTTGGCCGCGGCCGTGGTCTTCTTCGCGGCGGCCGTGGCCTTCTTCGCCGTGGCGGTGCTCTTGACCGCCGCCTTCTTGGCGGTCGCGGTGGTCTTCTTGGCCGTGACCTTCTTTGCGACCGCGGTCTTTGCCGCGGCCTTCTTGGCCGTGGTGGCCTTCTTCGCCACGGCCTTCTTGACCGTCGCGGAGGCACCACCGGTGAGGCTGCCCTTGGGCGCCTTCTTCACGGAGACCTCGCCGCCCTTGGGCAGCTTCTTGGTGCCGCTGACCAGGTCTTTGAAGCCCTGACCGGCGCGGAAGCGGGGGACAGAGGTCTTCTTGACCCGGACGCGCTCACCCGTCTGCGGGTTGCGGGCGTAACGGGCCGGACGGTCGACCTTCTCGAACGAGCCGAAGCCCGTGACCGAGACCCGGTCGCCCGCGACGGTAGCGCGGACGATCGCGTCCAGTACCGCGTCGACAGCATCCGCGGCCTGCTGGCGGCCGCCCAGCTTGTCGGCAATCGCTTCTACGAGCTGCGCCTTGTTCACGTCTTCCCCTTCGGAGACTTCGCCAGAACGAATGTGTTCAAGCTTATTTCGCACGTTAGGCGGATATATACCGCAAATCAAACACGAAACGGGCTAATCACCCTAGTGCCGCAACGCTGTAGGCCGTTACGGAGTTCCTTCGCATCAGTCGCCTTCAGGGAATCGACCCTCGTCGAGGTCCTTCATCAACCTGTCCAGGCGCCTTGCCGCATCGGCGAGATCATGCTTCGCCGCGGCCGTGACGACCAACAGCTTCCGGGACAGCGCCATCCTTACGCCCTCCGGGACTTGCAGTGAGCGCACCCGTGTGTGTGCTTCTTTCAGCCGGTCCGCGACGAGTTCGTAGAGCTCGAGTTGACTGTCGCGTTCCATGCACAGATTGTGCCATCTGGGGCGAGTTGTCGCCTCACGGGGCCTCAACAAACGGCTGTGCCCCCCGCCGGAGGGCGGGGGGCACAGTGTTGTCCATGTGATCACCCGAAGGTGAATAAGCGCTGATCAGGCAGTAATCAGGCCTGAATCGTGCGCGGCTTGTGGGTCGGGCGGGCGCTTTCGTACGTGGCAATGTCCGCTTCGTTCTGAAGGGTGAGCGAGATGTCGTCCAGACCCTCCAGCAGGCGCCAGCGGGCGTTGTCGTCGAGTTCGAACTCCGCGACGATGCCTTCCGCTCGCACCTGGCGGTCGACCAGGTCGACCGTGATCTCGGCGGCCGGGTCGGCCTCGGTCAGCTTCCACAGCTGCTCGACGGTCTCCTGCGGCAGGACGACGGTCAGCAGGCCGTTCTTCAGGGAGTTCCCCCGGAAGATGTCGGCGAAGCGGGAGGAGATGACCGTCTTGAAGCCGAAGTTCTGCAGGGCCCAGACGGCGTGCTCGCGCGAGGAACCCGTACCGAAGTCGGGGCCGGCGACCAGGACGGTCGCGCCGGCGCGCTCCGGGCGGTTCGTGACGAACTCCGGGTCCTTGCGCCAGGCCTCGAAGAGCCCGTCCTCGAACCCGTCACGGGTGATCTTCTTCAGCCAGTGGGCCGGGATGATCTGGTCGGTGTCGACGTTGCTGCGGCGCAGCGGGACGGCCCGGCCGGTGTGGGTGGTGAAGGCTTCCATGGTTCAGACTCCGGCGGTCGCGTTGGCGTCGGACAGGTCGGCGGGCGAGGCCAGATGGCCCAGCACCGCGGTGGCCGCGGCCACCTGCGGGGAGACCAGGTGGGTGCGCCCGCCCTTGCCCTGCCGGCCCTCGAAGTTGCGGTTGGAGGTGGACGCGGAGCGTTCACCGGGCGCCAGTTGGTCGGGGTTCATGCCCAGGCACATCGAACAGCCCGCGTGCCGCCACTCGGCGCCGGCCTCCTTGAAGACCTTGTCCAGGCCCTCTTCCACGGCCTGCAGGGCGACCCGGACCGAACCCGGGACGACCAGCATCCGTACGCCGTCGGCGACTTTGCGGCCCTCGATGATCCCGGCGACGGCGCGCAGGTCCTCGATGCGGCCGTTGGTGCAGGAACCTACGAAGACGGTGTCGACCTTGATGTCGCGCAGCGGCTGCCCGGCGGTCAACCCCATGTACTCCAGGGCCTTTTCGGCGGCCAGGCGCTCCGAAGCGTCCTCGTACGAAGCCGGGTCGGGGACGCTGGCGGACAGCGGCGCGCCCTGGCCCGGGTTGGTGCCCCAGGTGACGAACGGGGACAGGGAGGCGCCGTCGATGACGACCTCCGCGTCGAAGACCGCGTCGTCGTCGGTGCGCAGGGTCTGCCAGTAGGCGACCGCGGCGTCCCAGTCCTCGCCCGTGGGGGCGTGGTCGCGGCCCTGCAGGTAGTCGAAGGTGGTCCGGTCGGGGGCGATCATGCCCGCCCGGGCGCCGGCCTCGATCGACATGTTGCAGATGGTCATGCGGGCTTCCATCGACAGCTTCTCGATGGCCTCGCCCCGGTACTCCAGGATGTAGCCCTGGCCGCCGCCGGTGCCGATCCTGGCGATGATCGCCAGGATCAGGTCCTTCGCGGTGACGCCCTCGCCCAGCGCGCCGGTGACGGTGATCGCCATCGTCTTCGGGCGGGCCAGCGGCAGCGTCTGGGTGGCCAGCACGTGCTCGACCTGGCTGGTGCCGATGCCGAAGGCCAGCGCGCCGAAGGCGCCGTGCGTGGAGGTGTGCGAGTCGCCGCAGACCACGGTGGTGCCGGGCTGGGTCAGACCCAGCTGCGGTCCCACGACGTGGACGACGCCCTGCTCGACATCGCCCAGCGAGTGCAGGCGGACACCGAACTCGGCGCAGTTCGCCCGCAGGGTCTCCAGCTGGGCACGGGAGACCGGGTCGGCGATCGGCTTGTCGATGTCGAGGGTGGGGGTGTTGTGGTCCTCGGTCGCGATGGTGAGGTCGAGGCGTCGGACCTTGCGGCCGGCCTGACGCAGTCCTTCGAAGGCCTGCGGGCTGGTCACCTCGTGCAGCAGGTGCAGATCGATGAAGAGAAGGTCGGGCTCGCCTTCGGCGCGCCGGACGACATGGTCGTCCCAGACCTTCTCCGCGAGTGTCCTACCCATCGCTTTCCCTCCGGCCGGCCGGTTGTGCCGGCGCTTCATAGAGATCTTGTGCGCCGCATCGTCCGTACCCCACGTCCCGGACGACGGCTCGGACCCAGTGGTTCGTGGACCCGCACATACAGACTCTCTGGTTCTTGGAAAAATTGAACTTGCGTTTCACAGTGTGAGACGCGAATATCGTTTCATGGACAACTCTAGCGGCGTCGGCGTTCTCGACAAGGCAGCTCTGGTACTGAGCGCACTGGAGTCCGGTCCGGCCACCCTCGCCGGGCTGGTCGCGGCGACAGGGCTCGCACGACCCACGGCACATCGCCTTGCCGTGGCACTGGAACACCACCGGATGGTGGCGAGGGACATGCAGGGCCGGTTCATCCTCGGACCGCGGCTGGCGGAGCTCGCCGCCGCGGCCGGCGAGGACCGCCTGCTGGCCACGGCGGGACCGGTACTCACCCACCTCCGTGACGTGACGGGAGAGAGCGCGCAGCTCTACCGCCGCCAGGGAGACATGCGTATCTGCGTGGCGGCCGCGGAGCGGCTGTCGGGCCTCCGGGACACCGTCCCGGTGGGCTCGACGCTCCCGATGAAGGCCGGTTCGGCCGCGCAGATCCTGATGGCCTGGGAGGAGCCCGAGCGGCTCCACCGCGGCCTTCAGGGCGCGCGCTTCACGGCGACGGCGCTCTCGGGCGTACGGCGCCGCGGCTGGGCGCAGTCGATCGGCGAGCGGGAGCCCGGTGTGGCCTCCGTCTCGGCGCCGGTGCGCGGGCCGTCGAACCGGGTGGTCGCCTCCGTGTCGGTCTCCGGACCGATCGAGCGGCTGACCCGCCACCCGGGCCGGATGCACGCCCAGGCCGTCATCGACGCGGCCGCACGGCTCACGGAGGCGCTGCGCCGCTCCGGCTGAGCCCCTCCCGGCCCTCAGGGCCTCCCCCGCCCGTCCCCGGGCCCGGGGGCGCGTACGACGCCGCACACGTCCTAACACGCGCCTCCGGGCCCGTACTTATGCGAAGGTCGGCGCATACGAAAGAGGCCCTCCGCGATGAACGCGGAGGGCCTCTTCGATGCGTACCCCCGACCGGATTCGAACCGGCGCTACCGCCTTGAGAGGGCGGCGTGCTAGGCCGCTACACAACGGGGGCAAAGCACTGCGTTACTGCTGC
>NZ_JBSGXU010000119.1:0-25434 GCF_053610205.1 Streptomyces sp. NPDC054932
ACTCCCTCGCCCGCTTCATTTTTTTATACCCCCCTGGCATCCCCCCTTCCCCCCCACTTTTGTGCCCCGCCCCCGGGGGGGGGTTCGCGCTTTACCCCCCGCGCCCCCCCGCCCCGCTGCTACGGCTGCAGATCAGTCCCTGAGGTCCTTGAACGGGTCGATGATGTCGGTCCGCTTCCCCCGCCAGTAGAAGTGAATGCTGTTCCAGTCGGTCCGACTGCTACGTGGGCTGATCGTGGCCCTCACCACTGTTCCCAGCTCCCAGGCCGTCTGGTTCCCACTTTCGTTTCCAAGTCTCCAATTTCCACCCGCCATTGCCCGACTGCGCTGCCATGTGAAGTCGAATGCAGCCTGTGGGTTGGTGAATTCATTCAGCTTGGCGTCGAGAAGACCATCAAGGGAGAAGGATATTTCGACCTTACCGTTCGCCGCGGCATCCTCGACGGCGTCCATCCACAGCGGTCGTCCCGGGGCGCCATCCGGGCTCGGGTGGCCGTACATTGGGTCGTTGAACGTGTATCGACTCCCGTTGTCTGCACTGTTGAGGGCGTCCCGAAGGGCATTGCCGCCGTGCTGAGTGCCGTTCACGCCCAGTACGACCTTGTCGCCCGCACTTACCAGGCAGGGCTTATCAGTGTTGTGAACGAGGACCGGAGTCTGCCCGGCCAGCACGTAGTAGGTGTGGAGGCTGTTGACGGTCAGGTCGTACGCGGGCTGGAGGGCTTTCCAGTGGCGGACACTCTTGATGAGGGCCTGCGCGCCGGAAGGTGTGCGGAGGCTGTCTCCGGGGTTGAGGTCAGCCGCGTCGGTCCATGCGCGGGACTTCTCGGACCAGAACGGATGGTGGTCAGTGGAGGTGATGGTGCTGGTGGTGCCATTCTCGGCGGAAATGCTGAGCTCGGTGAAATCGCGGTCGTTCGGCGTGTGGATGGTCGCCTCGACGCGCTGTGGACTGGTCGCACCGCTCCCCGGATCGGTTGCCAGGACCTTGTCACCGACACGGATGTCCTGAATGGAGCGAGATGAGCCGTCGGCCATCAGCACCGGCGTGTCGGCCGGGAAGCTGTGGCGCGTCAGACATGACGGAAGGCCCAGGTTGTCGACCTTGTTCCAGAGGCCCTGGAGGGCGCCCCGGAACTTCTCGGTCTTGACGCCCCACTTCTCGAGCTTGGCGCCGAGGGCGGCCCAGCCGCCGATCGGGATGGTCAGGGCGCAGGACCAGGCGGCGTCCTTGTACTTGTTCGCGTCGTCGAAGATCTTGGCTTCCAGGACGTACGTGCCGCAGTTGGCCAGGCTGACGGGGATCCCGACGATCGGCAGCGCCCCGTAGAGGTCCGCCCCCAGGTGCGCGAGCTCGACGGCGATGCGGAGCTTCTCCCTCAGGGGCAGGTTGGCGAAGATGACCGCCCCCTTCGCGAGCGGCGGCAGGCTCTGGTACATGTGCTCGTGCAGAGCCGCGATGTAGCGCTCGTTCTTCTGGCGGATCTCCTCGTTCTTCTTGGCGTTCTCGAGTGCCTCGTTGAAGACGGTGATGACGGTGTTGGCGTCCTGGCCGGACCGCTCCGCCGACTCACGCGCGGCAGTGGCAGCGGAGTACGCCTGCGCGGCGCTTCCGGCAGCCGAGACGGCACTCGCCCGAGCCCAGGCCGCGGAATCGGAAGCCTGGTTGGCGCTGATCAGGGCCCGTTGCTGAGCCTGGCCCGCTGCCTTGGCCGACTCGGCCGCCTTGGCTGCCGACTGTCCTGCCTGGGTTGCCCATTTCTGGGCCTGCTTCGACGCCTCATTGGCCCGGTCGGCGCTGTTCCGGGCCTCCAGGGCAAACTCGTGGGCGGCGTCGGTCGCATCGCGTGCGATCGCGTATGCCTCGGCCGCATCGAACGAACTTTGCTGTGCTTTGGCCGCGACTTGGGCGGCTTCGGCGATCGTCTGCTGGATCTGCGTGGTGTGCGTGGTGGTGAGGTGATCCTGGCGCTGGGCCCGGTACTGGCCGGTCTGGACGAACGCGCGCAGGGCGCTGGGTGGGCTGAGGATGGCGGCTTCGGCGGCCACCTTCACTTCGGGGCCCGAGGTCTGGGAGAGTCGGGCCGCGATGACCCGGTCGTCCGCCTCCCGGCCCTGATACTGAGTGGTGGTCATGAAGTCGACGAGTGCTTTGGCGGTTCCCGCCTTGAAGGCGTTGTCGGCCGCCTGTTTGACCCCCGATCCGCCCGCCTGGCTGATCCGGGTGACCTCGACCTGGTAGTCGACGAGAGCGACGTCGTACTGGCCGGTCTCCAGGAAGGCGTGGATCCGGGCAGCGTCGCCCTTCAGTGCTTCCGAGGCCGCCTTGCGTACGACCTCGTAGGGCGACTGCACAGCAAGGAGTGCAACCTGGTCGGTTTCGTCCTGCTGCTGTGCCTGCTGCCAGCCCGTGCGGGCGTAGGCGACCGCGGCGCTCTCGGAGCCGGCGAGCGCCCACTCCGCAGCTGTGCGGCTCCAGGAGCCGCCGAGCTTCATCGCGGTGACGGCCATCCGGCGGCTGTCGGTGACCACCTGCGGCAGCGCCGCGCCGGGCTGTGCTGCGCGGGCGGCAAGGGCCTTGAAGTCCTCGCTCAGTTTGGCGGTTTCCGCCTGGACCTTCGCGGCCTCGGCCTGGTCGGCGCTGTAGGCGGCGGTGAGGTCCTCGGCCTGGTTGCGGCCGGCCGCCGTACGGGCGGCGACTTCCTCGGCCTCGGCATTGCGGGCCAGGTCGTAGACCTTCTTGGCCTGGTCCACCGCTGCGGTGGCAGCCGTGGCGGCCTTGCCCGCCGCCTCGGAGTGGACTCTGGCACGCTCGGTGGCCTCGGCCCCGACAGCGGCGTGCGCGGCCGCCGCCGCGGCAGCGTCGGCCGCCGCGCGTGCGTGGGTAGCGGCGGAGCGTGCGGCGTCGCGTGCATCGCGTGCAGCCTTGGCTGCCTCCTTAGCCCATGTGCGTGCGGACGCGGCGGCGCGGGTGGCCTCCGCGAGGTGGCGTTGTGCGGCCGCAGCCGCAGCAGTCGACTGTCCCGAGGCCGCTCCGGCACGTGCGGCGTCCTTGTCGGCGTCCTTCGAAGCCTGGATCGCGGCGTTCACATTGCCGGTGACCTGGGACACCGCATCGGCCATCATCACAACGGCGTCCGCGGCAGCGGCCGCACGGTCGGCCCACTCGCCGGCCTGGGCGGACTTGTCCGCAGCCAGACGGGCGTCGTGGATCGTGCCCTCGTCCACCTTCTGCGCCGCCGCAGCGCTCTGCGCCCGGGTGGCGGCCCGGGCCGCCCCGGCCGCGGCGTTCGCCGCGTCGGCGGCAGCCGCCGCCGCAAGGCGGGCCACCGAGTTGGCGGCACGTGCTGCCGTGATCGCCGTCTGCGCGGCGTCGGCCGCACGGCGGGTGGCCTCGGCCGCACGGCGTGCAGCCTCACCGGCGCGCGCGGCGTCATTCTCGGCGGCCTTGGTCTCCGCGGCGGCCGTCTGCGCGGCCTCCCTGGCCAGACGGGCCGCCGACAGCGCCTGGGCGCAAGCCTCCTTGGCGGCCGTCGCTTCCTGCTCGGCCTGCTGGCCCGCGGACTTCGCCTGCTCGGCGAGCTCGCTGACCGTCGCAGCCTCCTGGTCCTGCGCACGGGCCACGTGCTGGCCAAACCTCAGGAAGTCCCGGACGTCCTCGATCGAGCCGTTCATGGCCACGGACGCGGCCCGCCGGGTGCTGGGCCCGCCCGTGCTCTCTATCTGCGTGACCCGGACCAGGTCATCGGCGTCGCGCTGCTCGAACTGGATGCGCCCCAGGTACTCCTTGACCTGCGCGATCGACCCGTTGAGAGCCGCATCCCCGGCCGTCTTCACCCCCCGGCCACCGGCGTTGGCGATCCGTGTGGCCGCCACCACCTGGTCCTGCTCGAGCGGCCCCTTCCAGCCCTCCTTCAAAAAGGCGTCGAGCTCCTGCGGCGTTCCCGCAACCGCACGCTCGGCGGCCTCCCGCAGTCCCCGCCCGCCCTGGGCGATGATCTGGAGCGCCGCCTCCTTGTCGTCCTGGTGCTCGGCGGCAGCCCTTCCGGTGTCCAGGAACTGACGTACGGCCGCGTCCGATCCGGTCAGCGCCTGCTCGGCAGCAGCCCGGACGGCCGGCCCGCCGGCCTTCCAGAAACCGACGACCATCCCACGCTGAGTGGCACCCAGACCGGCGACCGGCGGATCGACAGCCGCCGCCGGCGGCGCCGACATCAAACCGGAGACCAACGCCAGCGAAAGCAGTCCGGCACTCAGCACACGCGCGCGAACAGCTCCCCCACCGCCCCTCCGGCGCCGAAGTATCCAAGAACGCAACAGACTTCCCCCCACTCGATCCCACACCGCCGATTTCGGCGAAGGCGAGCGTAACGAAGGGGGAAGAGTCATGATCACCACCAGGGCGGTGGGTGCATCCCGGGCCCGATGGTTGCGGAGGGCGTCAACTCCACGGCTCCGATGCCTAACTGATGGTACGGCAGGTAAGTACTGTTTAGAACATGACGATCTGCCAGGGAGCGCGCAGATTACTATTCCATGATCGCCGTCACTCGTGGCTGATTCCGTGTGCCCTCATGGCGCACCGATGGTCCGCCCGTCAGGCGGCTGGTTCCCTCATTACGAAAGTGACTCCATGGCCTTGCAGATACGAAGATTGCTGCCCGTGGCAGCCGGTGTGGCCGCCGTGATTCTCGGCACATCGGCTCCCACCGCCACCGCCACCGCCACCGCCACCGCCGCGGCGGGGCCGGCGGCCAACGCCGGCGCGCCGGTCCCGGTCGAGGACGGCGCCTACCCCGGTGCCGACGCGGTGCTCGCAGCGACGGGCGTCAAGGTGGTCAGGGGCGACGGCGGCATCACCCACGTCCCGTGCGACGCCCCCCACCAGATCGCCATATGGGCCCGCCCCGTCACGCTGCCGCTCAACCGCATCTGTTTCAGCGCGCCCGGTGCCACCGGCTTCCTCGCCCTCACGGTCGCCGACGCCTTCCGCATCCAGAGCACCGACCGGGACCTGCGCGCCAGCCTCACCACCGACGGCAAGAACGAGACCGTCAACGTCCCGCGGGACACCGTGGTGGGTGTGGGCGAGGGTGCCAAGGTGGAGGCCAAGTCCACCCTGCTCGAACTACGCGTCACGGGAGCCAAGGACCCCGCGGCCCCCGGCGCATCCGTCGACATCAGTGGGCTCGCGTTCAGCGGAAAGCTGACCATCGGTGACGGCAAGCGCTCCTGTTCCGCGGCGCTCGTCGACCCGCAGTGGGTCATCTCCGCAAAGAGCTGCTTCGCCGACGACCCGGCGCAGAGCAACACGGTGGTCGCAGGGCCTCCCAAGGACAAGACGACCGTCGTGGTCGGCCTCCGGGACCTCCTCTTCAAGGGCGGTCACCACAGCGACATCGCGGAACTGGTCCCGCACCCCGACCGGGATCTGGTCATGGCCCGCCTCGCCACGCCGGCTGCCAACGTCACCCCCGCCGTCTTTTCCCCCTCGGCCCCCGCGGCGGGCCATTCCCTCACCGTCTCCGGCTACGGGCGAACCAAGACGGTGTGGGCTCCCCCTTCGCGCCACGACGGCGCCTTCACGGCCGGGGCCGTAGAGGCAACCGGCTTCGACCTCGCGGCGAAGACTCCCGCCGACACAACCGTGTGTGCGGGCGACGCCGGCGGTCCGGTGGTACGCCAGACAGGCGTGCGTGAATATGTGGTCGTCGGCATCGTCAGCCGGTCGTGGCAGGGCGGGTGCCTGGGCAGTGCCGAAACCCGCACCGGTGCGTACGCCGCCAGGGCTGATGACATCGGCGAGTGGTTCCAGCAGACTCGCGCCCTCGCGCCCGGCTGGAAAACCGAAACTCTCGTCCAGGCCGGCAGCAGCCTCTACCAGGGCGTCCGCCTCGCCGACGGGTCCTGGACCGGTTTCACCGATGTCCAGACCAAGGCCAGCAGCATCGGCGGAATCCGCACCGCAGCCGCCGCCGGCATCGACCGGGACACCCACGTCGTGGCGATCAGCAACAGCGGCGGCCTGTTCCACACGATCCGCAAGCCGGACGGCACCTGGAGCGAGTTCGGCGACATGTTCCCGGTGACCAACGCCCTCGGCGGTCTCACCCAGGTCTCCACCGTGTCGGTCGGCAGCGACCTCCATGTCGTCGCGGTCGCGGGAGGCAAGGTCTTCCACACGACGCGCAAGGCCGACGGCAGCTGGACCAGATTCGGTGACCTCTCCGAGGCCACCAGCCCGATCAGTGCCGTGACCTCCGTCGCCACCGCCAGCGCCGCAGGCCAGCTCCAGGTCATCTCCGTCTCCGGCGGAAAGGCCTACCACACCATCCGTGCAGCCAGCGGTCATTGGAGCCAGTGGGGCAACATTGCAGGCGCCGCTGCCGGCATCACCGGCCCGATCACCTCGGTAGGCATGGCCGGCATCGGTAATGACGCCCACATCGTCATCGCCACCGACAACGGCACCCGCCAGCACCACGCCATCCGCAACGCCAACGGCAGCTGGGAAAACTTTGCCGAGTTGAAGGGCATACTCGGCACCGTCACCGCCAACTCGGTCACCGCCGCCGGCGTCAACGGCGAACTCCACCTCGCCGTCACCACCGCCGACAACAAGGCCCTGCACACCATTCGCCACGCCGACCGCACCTGGAACCCGACCACACCGGTCAACCTCCAGGGCACCAACGGCACCCTGGGTGCCATCAGCGTCACGGGAACCCTCTGACCAAGAAAGCCAGGTCACGGCTGCGCCAAGGCCTGCGCCACGGCATGAGTACAAGGACGGCCCCGCTGGAGAGCGGGGCCGTCTCCGCCGTGACGGTCTCGAAGCAGTCAGCCGTGCCCGCGCCCGCGGCGACGTAGAGCAGCGCCCCAACCGCAGCTTCGCGGGATGCCGGATGGGCCTGTGAGCGGGCCACGGTGCTTCGGATGCTGAGGGTGAAGATGAACTCCCACGCGAAAACGCCCTCGGGCGGCGCGTCTCCTCGTCCGTCTGCGGTAGGCGGCGGGGGGCCGGGAGGCTGACGCTGCCCGGTGCAACGCTCTGTATCGAACGGCAGGTCTCACTGTGCTGCAGGGCTCAGGCAGTGTCGCTTCCGGCAGACAGGCGCCTTCGCGGGCCGAGCGCTGAATCGAAGGCACGGCAGTGCGTTGTGGGTGCGAGCAGGTACGGCGCTGCCGAACCGGCCGGGCAATGGGGGCCGGCCTGTACCGTCGGCGGTCCGGGCCCTGCCCCCGTGCGGTGCCGCCTCGCGTCAGCTCTGTGCGGAGTCGTCGCTCGCCTGCCCGGCGGCCTCGGCTGCTAGTGCCTTCTCGCGCATCTTGCGCACCAGCTCCGCCTTCTTGTCGGCGGCACCCTTGCGGTCGAGGTTGCGGTGCGGCCCGTTGTTCTGCCGTTCGGCGCGGGACAGCTTCTTGCGCTGGCCGCCGCCCTGGCCCACAGGGTTGTTGATGTTCTTGCTGTCGGTCACGGGTTCTCCCGGTGGTGATGTGAAGGGATCTACGGATTCATCGGTGGGGGACGGGCGGCGACGTCGAAGGACGTCAGCAGGGGCCCATCACGCCCTCACTCGTAAATCGGCCTCTGGAAGAACATGACAAAGACGGTACCCGGTTCCCTCGGCCCCGCACACCAACCTTGTCGCCACCCCGGCATCGGCTCGGCTCCTCACTCACAGCGCCGATCGCCACACCCGCACCACGAAGAGCCCCGCGACCTGAGAACAAGCCGGGGGAGTCGTGCCGGGCCCGACGGCTTGTGGCCCCAGGGCGAGGACCGCGCCGATGACGGCCACGGCGAGGGTGCCGCAGTGGCGGCAATGCCTTGCGTTACGCGTGTAACCTTGGAGGAGAAGCGGTCGACCGGCCGGAAAACTGATCGAAGGAGGACGCCATGGCCAAAGAAACGCCCGGCGCCGCCTCCATCACCAGCACGGAGGTGGCCCGCCTCGCAGGGGTGTCCCGCGCAACCGTGTCCTTCGTACTGAACGACACCCAGAGCCACCGGGTCAGCGACAGCACCCGAGCCCGGGTGCTCGCCGCGGCCAAGGACCTCGGATACGTGCCGCACGCCGCCGCCCGCTCGCTGCGTGCCGGGCGCAGCAACCTGGTCCTGCTGCCGGCATCGGTCTCCGCGATCGGCAGCCTGGTCAGCAGTTGGGTGGAGGATCTGCAGTGCGAGCTCGACCGCCACGGCTACACGACCGTGCTCCACACGGGCCGCTTCCCCGACGCGGCGACGGCCGCGCGTGCGTGGGCGGAGCTGCGGCCCGCCGCAGTGCTGGCCATGAACGGCGACCGGCTCACCGGTGAGGCCGGCGGCATCCTGCGCCGCGCCGGTGTGCGCGGGCTGCTCGCTGTCGCCGCCCGTCCGGTGGACGGAGTCCACACCGTCGCGTTCGACCACGGGCGTATCGGCGAGGTCGCCGTGGAGCACCTCATAGCCCGTGGGCGCAGCAGGATCGGTGTGGTCATGCCGCAGGAGCGCGGCCTCGATGCCTTCGGCCGACCGCGGCTGGCCGGTGCCCAGGGGGTGGCCGCCCGGCACATGGCCACGGTCACACCGATCGAACTCGCCTGCACGCGCGAGTCCGCCGCGGCCCTGGCCGCGCGCTGGGCGGACCTGGGTCTGGATGCCGTTTTCGCCTTCAACGACGAATACGCCGCTCTTCTCATGCACGCACTGCGAAGGGAGGGTATCGCCGTCCCGGAGGAAGTCGCCGTCGTCGGCTGCGACGACCTCGTGCTCGCCACTCTGCAACAGCCGCCGCTCACCACGGTCCGCCTGCACCTGCCCGCCGCGGCAACCATCGCCGACACCCTCCACGCGCTGATCGAGAAGGGCGCCGCACCTGCGGTGCCGGACATGGAGTCCGAGCTGGTGCACCGGCTGAGCTCCTGAAGCAACCCGGGTACCGGACATGACAGCCTCTCGGGGCCGCGGCAATGCCTGCGGCCCGCATCCGTGTGTCGTACGTGGGCTGCGACGCGAGCACCGGAAGGCACCTCGCGCCGGCTGTAGGCGCGAGCTTGTCCGCGGTGCCGTGACCCAGCAGGAACAGCGGGGGAGTCGCTCCATCCGCGTAGGTGACGGGGCCGGCGGTCCGGGCCGGTTCGGTCCGCTCCTCGGGGGGTGTCTCCCAGGAGTGCGGTGAACGGGTCGGGGAACCGCCCGCGGACTCGCCCCGGACCTTGATCCGCTCCGGGTCGCGGGACCGAACCGTGCAGCAGGTCGACGGGACGGTCGGCGGGGGATAGCGCCGGTCGCCGTCCAGTCGGCCGCCGCCGTGTATCGGAAGTATCCGAATGACGGCCGGGGCCGGTCCGTCGCGCGCCGGCACGTGGACGTCGGGCAGTCGGGGCCGGTAGCCAGGGGCGGTCGCCCAGGTGACCCCGCCGAAGCGGCGTACGCCGCTCTCGGCCGCCTCGGCCGCCACGGCCGCCACGGGCGCTGCAGGAGCCCGGTAGCGGGGCGGAGGCCAGCCCGGGCCGAGCCCGGCCGGAAGGGTGCGCGGCATCGAAGCCTTCGTCGGTCGACAGTGATCCAGAAATTCGCTCTTCGTGGCGTTTGTCCGAAATGCTTGAACTTCTTCATGGGGATGCCTAGCATGTTCGGCATGTTACACGTGTAACGAAATCTCGGCTCCAGGGTCGACGCCTCCCGGTGTCCGCGCGCGGCCGCGCACCACGCTGTTAATAAAATCAGGTATCGCGCATCATTGACGGTCGCAAGATTAGCGAGATACTTGCCTCACTCTCCCCGCTGCCCCGAGATTGAGGTGCCGCCCCATGGAGCTCTCCCCGTCTGCTCATGTCGACACGTTCTGTCGTGATCGACTCCCGCCCTTCATCCTTTGGCCCGAACTGCACTTCGATCTACCGGAGTTGGACTATCCGGACCGGCTCAACTGTGCCCAGCGCCTGCTGGACGACGCCGTCGCGCGCTGGGGTGCCGACCGGCCCTGCCTGCTGACTCCCACGGAGCGGTGGACCTACGGCGACCTGCTGGAGCGTGCCAATCAGGTCGCCCAGGTGCTGACCGAGGACTTCGGTCTCGTTCCGGGCAACCGTGTCCTGTTGCGCGGCCCCAACAACCCCTGGCTCGTGGCCACATGGCTCGGGGTGCTGAAGGCCGGCGGCGTCGCCGTCACCACCATGCCGCTGCTGCGTGCCGGTGAGCTCGCCGAGCTGAACGGGATCAGTCGGCCGACCGTCGCCGTGTGCGACCACCGCTACCTCGACGAACTCACCGCCGTCGGCGCTCCCGGCCCGGCCGTGCTGGCCTACGGCGGCCCCGGCGAGGAGGACCTGGTCGCGCGCTGCGCCGCGAAGGACGGGCGGTTCTCCGGTGTCGCCACTGCGGCGGACGATGTCGCGCTGATCGCCTTCACTTCGGGAACGACCGGACGGCCGAAGGCGACCCTGCACTTCCACCGGGACGTTCTGGCCAACGCCGACACCTTCTCCCGCCACGTCCTGCGGCCTCACCAGGACGACGTCTTCACCGGAACCCCGCCCCTGGCCTTCACGTTCGGGCTCGGCGGACTGGTGGTCTTCCCCCTGTCCGTGGGTGCGGCCACCCTGCTGATCGAGCAGGCCGCGCCGCAGCAGCTGGCCGACCTCGTGGAGGAACACGGAGTCACCGTGCTCTTCACGGCGCCGACCGCCTACCGGGCGATCATGGCGGCCGGCGCGGTCCGTCAGCTGTCCGGGCTGCGTCGCTGCGTGTCCGCCGGAGAGGCGCTGCCTGCGGCCGTGTGGGAGGAGTTCCACGCCGCCACCGGACTGGGGATCATCGACGGCATCGGCGCCACCGAGATGCTCCACGTGTTCATCTCGGCCTCCGACGACGAGATACGTCCCGGCTCGACGGGCAGGCCGGTCCCCGGGTATCGCGCCCGCGTGGTCGACGAAGCGGGCGAGCCCGTTCCCGACGGGCAGCCCGGTCTCCTCGCCGTCATCGGCCCCACGGGCTGCCGGTACATGGAGGACCCGCGCCAGGCCGTATACGTCCGGAACGGCTGGAACATCACCGGCGACACCTACGTACGGGACGCCGACGGCTACTTCTGGTACGTGGCCCGCAGCGACGACATGATCGTCTCCTCCGGCTACAACATCGCCGGCCCCGAGGTGGAGAAGGCCCTCGCCATCCACCCCTACGTCGAGGAATGCGGCGTCGTCGGGGCCCCCGACGACAAGCGCGGGATGGTCGTCAAGGCGTACGTGGTCCTTCGCCCCGGTGTCGCGTCCGATGCGGCGACCGTCAAGGAGCTCCAGGACCACGTGAAGCGGACCGTCGCGCCCTACAAGTACCCGCGCGCCGTCGAATTCGTCAGCGACCTCCCGCGCACGAGCAACGGAAAGCTCCAGCGCGCCGAGCTGCGCAGGCGAGCCCAGCACACCCCTCAGTGACCGACCGGAAGGCACGATCATGGACACATCCAGCCCGCAGCGGGCGGATTCCGCGGCGACGGACAGCTGCGCCGCAGGATGCCCCGAAGCCCTCGAGGAGAACCTGCCCGGCGTCGTCGTCGAGCGGCGCGTCGAATGGCCCGACACGGATGCGGCCGGCCACTACCACCACTCCACGGTGGTGCGCTGGGTCGAGGCCGCGGAGGCGGTGCTGTTGCGACGGTTGGGCCTGGCCCACCTCTTCGGCAGCACACCCCGCGTCCACTTCGAGGCCGACTACCGGGCCCGGCTCTGGTTCGGCGAGACCGTCCGTACCGAACTGAAGATCACCAAGGTCGGCACCAGCTCCCTGCACTACGCCTTCACCGTCCTGGGCGAGGGGGAGGAGCCCGCTGCCACCGGACGCATGGTCATCGCCCACTCGGCCTCGCGCGCCACCGGGTCCACGGCCTGGCCCGATGACGTGCGGGAGGTCCTCACGAAGGCCGGTCCGCAGGCTCCCGAACTCTTCGCGTGATCCGACGCGACGCGCCGGACGCACCACACGGAATGTGTTGAATTCTTGACGCTCGCCAAATCTGCAACATATTCTGTTTCTGGAACCACTAGGAGGAACACCGTGCGTGTAGCAGTCATCGGAGGAGGGCCCGGCGGGTTGTACTTCGCGGCCCTGGCCCAGCAGCTCTCACCGGAGTGGGAGATCACGGTCTGGGAGCGCAACGCCCGCGACGACGCGTTCGGCTTCGGTGTCGTGTTCTCCGACGAGACGCTGGACGGCATCGCGCAGGCCGACCCCGCGGTGTTCGCGGCCATGTCCGCGGAGTTCGCCCGGTGGAGCGACATCGACGTCCGCTACGACGGCGAGGTCCACGTCTCCGGCGGCCACGGCTTCGCCGCCCTGGACCGCAACCGGCTGCGGGAGATCCTGCAGAGGCGTTGTGCGGAGCTCGGGGTGCAGGTGCACTACGGGACCCAGGCGCCGCCCGTCGAAGAGCTCTCCGCCGGCTACGACCTCGTGGTCGCCGCGGACGGAATCCGCTCCACGGCCCGCGAGACGTATGCGAGAAGCTTCCGCCCCGACCTGGACGAGCGCCACTGCCGCTACATGTGGCTGTCCACCGACCGCGTCTTCGAGGCGTTCACCTTCATCGTCGAGAAGCGGGACTTCGGCAGCATCCAGGTCCATGCCTATCCCTACGACGGCAGGCGCAGCACCTTCATCGTGGAGATCGCGGAGGAGGACTGGCGGCGGGCGGGCTTCGAAGCGTTCGCCGACCGGGAGTTCGCACGCGGCGAGAGCGACGAGGAGAGCGTGCGGCTGTGCGAGGAGATCCTGGCCGACCACCTCGACGGCCACCGCCTGATACCCAACGCCTCGAAGTGGATACGCTTCACGACCGTCCGCAACGCCACCTGGAGCCACGGCAACGTCGTCCTGATCGGCGACGCCGCCCACACCGCCCACTTCTCCATCGGCTCCGGCACCAAGCTGGCCATGGAGGACGCCCTCGCGCTGGCCGCCTGCCTGCACGAACACCCCGACGTGAACTCGGCGCTCGCCGCGTACGAGAGCGAACGCCGGCCGGTCGTCGAATCCACCCAGCGCGCCGCCCAGGCCAGCCTCGAATGGTTCGAGAACGTCGGCCGCTACACGGCGCAGGAGCCCCCGCAGTTCGCCTTCAACCTCCTCACCCGCAGCCGCCGCGTCACCTACGACAACCTGCGCGTGCGCGACGAGGAGTTCACCACCGCAGTCAACGCCTCCTCGCCCGTGCCGCCCATGTTCCGCCGCTTCCGGCTCGGCGGACTGCTCCTGCGCAACCGGGTCGTCGTACCGCCCATCGCGCTGTACACCGCGCGCGAGGGAGTCCCTGGCGACTTCGACCTCGTCCACCTGAGCACCCAGGCTCTCGGCGGCAGCGGTCTCGTGTTCGCCGGAATGACCGCCGTCAGTGCCGCCGGGCGCGCCACGGCGGGTTGCCCCGGCCTGTACACCGACGGACAGGAAGCCGCCTGGCGGCGCATCACCGACTTCGTCCACGGCCAGCTCGACACCTGCCTGGGTATTCAGCTCACGCATGCCGGCCGCCGTGCGGCGGCCCACGCCGACGGGCCGCCGATCGCCGCCTCCTCGCTGAAGTGGGACGAGCCGAGCCCGCCGCCGCGCGAGGCGACCCGCACCGATATGGACACCCTCGTAAGGGACTTCGTACGGGCGGCCCAGCGAGCCGACCGGGCGGGCTTTGACGCACTGGAACTCCAGTACGGCCACGGCCACTTGATCTCCGGATTCCTCTCCCCGCTGACCAACCGGCGCACCGATGAGTACGGAGGAAGCCTGGCGGGCCGGCTTCGCTTCCCCCTGGAAGTGCTACGGGCCGTAAGGGCGGTGTGGCCGGCCGGCAAGGCGCTCCTCGTGCGGATCTCCGCCGCCGACTGGGCCGAGGGCGGCACCACCGAGGCCGACGCGGTCGCCATCGCCCGCGCGCTGGCCGAGGCGGGAGCCGACGCCGTCGACGTCTCCACCGGCGAGGTCGTCGCCCACGAGCGGCCCCGCTACGGCCGCAGCTACCAGACCCCGTACGCGGACCTGATCCGCAACGCCACGGGCATCCCGACCATCGCCGTCGGGGCGATCTCCACGTACGACGACGTGAACTCGATCGTCCTGGCCGGCCGGGCCGACCTGTGCGGTGTCGGCCGAGCCCAGCTGCACGACCCGCTGTGGACCCTGCACGCCGCCGCAGCCCAGGGCTACAGCGGCCCGGGGGCACCATGGCCCGCCTCCTGGCGGGCGGGCAGCGGCCGCCCGCCAGGTGCACGCACCGACCGGATAGCGCCCCGGCTCCAGCTGCTCCGCGAGGCTTCCGCCCCTGTGCACCAGCGCTGGGTTCCGCGCCTCCCCACTGCCGAAACCGCTGCCGCATCCGCCGGCTGACCTGGAGAACCGATGGACAATCTGCCACGCTTCACCGCTGCGGCCGTGCAGGCGGCCCCCGTGTACCTCGACCCTGCGGCGACCGTCGACAAGGCGATCGCCCTCATCGCGGAGGCGGCGGCCGGCGGCGCCGAACTGGTCGTCTTCCCCGAGGTGTTCGTCCCCGGATACCCGTACTGGAACTGGACGATGAATCCGGTCCAGGGCTCGCCCTGGTTCGAGCGGCTCCAGCGCGCCTCCGTCGACATCCCCGGCCCGTACGTCGACCAACTGCGAGCCGCAGCCCGCCAGTACGGTGTCGTCCTCGTCATCGGGGTCAACGAGCGGGCCGCGCACAGCCTCGGTGTCCTCTACAACACCCTGCTCACCATCGGCCCCGACGGTGCACTCATCGGCATCCACCGCAAGCTGGTGCCGACCTGGGCCGAGAAGCTCACCTGGACCGGCGGGGACGGCAGTTCGCTCAAGGTGCACCAGACGCCCGTCGGCCCGCTCGGCGCGCTCGCCTGCGGCGAGAACACCAACACCCTGGCCCGCTTCGCCCTCCTCGCGCAGGGCGAACTGGTCCACGCGTCCTGCTACATCGCCCTGCCGGTGGCCCCCGCCGACTACGACATGGCCGACGCCATTGCGGTCCGTACCGCCGCCCACAGCTTCGAGGGCAAAGTCTTCTCCGTCGTGGCCTGCTCGACGATCTCCCCGGAGATCGTGGACGCCATCGCGGGCGACGACGAGGACGTGCGCCGCATGCTCGCCCGCCCCCGCAGCGCCCTGTCCGGGATCTTCGGCCCCGACGGCCGGCCCGTCACCGAGCCGCTGATCGACGCCGAGGGCATCGTGTACGCCGAGATCGACCTGGCCAGGTGCATCCAGCCCAAGCAGATGCACGACATCGTCGGCCACTACAACCGGTTCGACGTCTTCCAGCTCCACGTCGACAACCGCCCGCGCACCCCGGTGACCTTCGCGACGGACCCGGCGCACACCACGACGCCCTTCTCACCCCTCTCCGCCGAAACCACCGGCACCACGAAGGAGGACGCATGACCACCGAGTACGACGACAGCCGGCTGGGCCGGGCCCGGGTAGCCGACTCTCCCGAACTCGCCGCGTTCTACGGCGAACTCGCCCAGCTCGAAGCAGGCGCGCTGTGGACCGTCGCCAATGACATCGAGCCCTGGTACCCGCAGCCGAAGTCCGTCCCCGTCCTGTGGCGCTACAGCGAACTGCGGCCCCTGGTCCGCAAGGCCCTCGACCTGGTCAAGGCCGACGACGCCGGCCGCCGCGTGGTGATGCTCGTCAACCCGGGCCGCAAGGACGTCAGCGCCGCCGTCGGACTCCTCTACACGGGCCTGCAGATCATGGGCCCCGGCGAGGCCATGACCGCCCACCGCCACCAGGCCGCGGCCCTGCGCTTCGTCCACGAGGGCACGGGCGCCTGGACCATCGTCGACGGCCAGAAGCTGAAGGTCGGTCCCGGCGACTTCGCGATCACCCCGAACGGCACCTGGCACGAGCACGGGAACGAGGCCGACGACGCCCCCGTCGTCTGGCAGGACGGACTGGACATCCCGCTGGTCAACGCCCTGGACGCCGGATTCTACGAGGTCCACCCCGAGCTGTACCAGACCCCTGGAAAGGTCATCAACTCCTCCGTGCTGACGTACGGCGCGAACCTGCTGCCCCATGGCGTGGAGAAGTGGACCAGGCCGTACTCCCCGCTGCTGGCGTTCCCCTGGGAGCCCACCTACGAGGCCCTGCGCAATCTGGCCAAGGCCACCGAGGGATCCCCGTACGACGGGGTGATCGCCGAGTACACCAACCCGCTCACCGGCGGCTCGGTCATGCCCACCATGGGCGCGCACATGCAGCTGCTGCGCCCCGGCCAGGCCACGCAGGCGCACCGCCACACCGGGTCGGTCATCTACACCGCGGCCAAGGGGCACGGTGTCTCGGTGATCGCCGGACAGCGCTTCGAGTGGAAGAAGGGCGACATGTTCTGCGTCCCCTCCTGGGCCTGGCACGAGCACCACAACCTCGACCGGTCCGAGGACGCCTGCCTCTTCTCCTTCAACGACTTCCCCGTCATGCGCTCGCTCGGTTTCCACCGGGAAGAGGCGTACACCGACAACGGCGGGCACCAGCCCACCGCCTGAACCGCTCCGCCGTACCGGACGCCGCCGGCCCTGACACCGGCGCCGGCACGGCGGAGCACCGAGCCGGGCGCGATGCAACGCCCCGCACCGCCCGGAACCGGGTCGGCGGCGGCATCACCTGAGTGACGCCGCCGGCCCGCCCTCCGCACCATCCCCTCATACGCAAGGAGCCCCTCATGCGGCTGGTCAGCTACACCCTCGACGATGCGTCCCTGCGCCTCGGGGCACAGGCCGACGACCTCGTCGTCGACCTCGCCATCCTGGCCGAGCGTGCCGGCGTGGAACTGCCCCAGGACCTGCTGTCCTTCATCCGGGCAGGCGAGGCCGCCCGGGAGACCGCGCGCGGCCTGCTGGCCGACGGCCCCGCGGCGTGGCCCGCCGATGCCGTGCACCGGCTCGACGACGTGTCGCTGCGGGCCCCGCTGCGCCCCGGCAAGATCATCGGCGTCGGGCTGAACTATGTCGAGCACGTCGAGGAGTCCAGCCGCAGCCTGGACACCGACAAGGAGCGCCCCTCGCGACCGGTGCTGTTCAGCAAGCCGGCCACGGCCGTCACCGGCCCGGGCCAGCCGATCCTGCACAACGCCGACCTGACCGCCCAGCTGGACTGGGAGTGCGAACTCGCCGTCGTCATCGGCCGTACGGCCTTCCGGGTGAGCGAGGAGGAGGCGTACGAGCACATCTTCGGCTTCAGCATCGTCAACGACATCAGCGCCCGCGACCAGCGCCGCTCCGGCCAGTGGTTCTTCTCCAAGGGGCAGGACTCCTACGCCCCCTTCGGTCCCGCCGTCGTCACGACCGACGAGATCCCCGACCCGATGGCCCTCGACCTCTCGCTGAGGGTCAACGGCGTCACCAAGCAGAAGTCGAACACTCGGCACATGCTCTTCCCCATCGCCCGCCTCATCGCCGACATCTCCTCCGGAGTCACCCTCGAACCGGGCGACGTCATCGCCACCGGATCGCCCGCCGGTGTCGGGGCGGGCATGGTCCCGCCCGAGTTCCTGCAGCCCGGTGACACCGTCGAGGCCACGGTCGAGCTGATCGGCACCCTGACCAACCCCGTCGTCGACGCCCGCTGAGGAGCGACCGTGCCCGACCGTACCTCCCTTACCTCTCGTACCTTTCGCATCGGCCAGATCGTGCCGAGCTCCAACGTCACCATGGAGACCGAGGTCCCGGCGATCCTGCGCGCCCGGGAAACCGTCGCACCGGAACGCTTCACCTTCCACTCCAGCCGTATGCGCATGACCCATGTGACCCCGGAACAGCTCAGGGCCATGGACGCCGACTCCGACCGCTGCGCCGTCGAGCTCTCCGACGCGCACGTGGACGTACTCGGCTACGCCTGCCTGGTCGCCATCATGAGCACGGGGCTCGGCTACCACCGCACCTCCGAGGAACGCCTGCACCTTCGTACGGTGGAGAACGGAGCCGCCGCCCCCGTCGTCACCAGCGCCGGAGCCCTGGTCCACGGCCTGCACACCCTCAAGGCGAAGAAGATCGCGCTGATCGCCCCGTACATGCGCCCGCTGACGCAGACCGTCGTCGACTACCTCACCCACGAGGGCATCGAGGTGCTCGACCACCAGGCCCTGGAGATCCCGAACAACCTCGATGTCGCCGCGCACGACCCCGCACGCCTCCCCGGGCTCGCCAAGGCCCTGGATCACAGCAGCGCCGACGCCGTCGTGCTCTCCGCCTGCGTGCAGATGCCCTCGCTGGGCGCCATCGAGGAAGCCGAACAGCTCCTCGGCAAGCCCGTCGTCTCGGCGGCCGTGTGCACGGCCCACCAGATGCTGCGCGCCCTGGACCTCCCGGCAGTGGCCCCCGGAGCGGGCCACCTCCTGGCCGGCGCCTACGCGGAAGCACCGGTGTGGCGGTCGCCCGCGGCGCGATGACGAGGACCCGCCGGCCGCTCGTGGCGCATCCGCCGGGCCCTGGCCATGGCCAGGGCCTGGACGGTGCCCCGTTCCGCCGGCTCGGTAGGATCGCGACCGCATACGACGGAAGGCGATCATGGCGGACAGTCCCCTCAGGCCCAGCTCGTTGATCAACACGGTCTACGGGGCGTTCCTGCGACGGCTCGGCGGGTGGATCTCCGTCGCCGACCTGATCACCTTGCTGTCCGAACTCGACGTCGACGGTCCGGCCGCGCGCTCGGCGATCTCCCGGCTGAAGAAGAAGGGTGTCCTCGAACCGGAACGCCGCGGGGCCACCGGCTACCGGCTGAGCCCGGCCGCGCACCCCGTCTTCGACGAGGGCGACCGGCGCATCTTCGGCAGCCTGGAACCGGCGAAGCTGAGCGACGGCTGGGCCATGGCCGTCTTCTCCGTGCCGGAGTCCGAGCGCTCCTACCGCTACCAGCTGCGCACCCGGCTGACCTGGCTCGGCTTCGGGAACATCGCCCCCGGGGTGTGGCTGGCGCCCGGCCGCCTCCTGGACGGCGCCCGCGACATGCTCGTCCGGCGCGGACTCAGCGAGTACGTCCACCTGTTCGCCGCGGACTACGCCGCCTTCAGCGACCTGCCCGGGACAGTGAGCGAGTGGTGGGACTTCCCCGCGATCCAGGAGCAGTACGCGGGGTTCACCCGGGCCTACGGCCCCGTCGCCGCCGGACTCGCGCAGCAGCGCGACATCGACAGCGGCGAGGCCTTCCGCCACTACGTCCCGATGCTCACCCAGTGGCGCCGCCTGCCCTACCTCGATCCCGGTCTGCCGAGCGAGCTGCTCCCGGCGGACTGGAACGCGGTTGCCGCGCGTCAGATCTTCCAGCAGCTGCACGACGTGCTCGCCGCGCCGAGCCTGCTGCACGTGCGGGAAGTCACCGGCCTGGCAGAGATGCCGCCCGAGTCATAGCGACACTCACCGGGCCTGGTGGCAGCCTGCGGGACGAGCACCGAACCGGGGCTCGTCCCGCAGCCATTTGCCGATCATCCGTCAGGGCGCATGCGGGCGGGGGCGGCACGCCCCCGCCCCGGTCCGTCCCCGCGTCGTCAGAGCCCCGACTCCTCGTGCCAGATGCGGCGGGATGCCGCGAGCGGGTCCTCGACGACTGACGGTTCGGTGTCCCAGAGCCGAGTCGTCGGCCGTTGCGTGGTGAAGGGTGCCCAGCCGGGATCCCCCGAGGCTGCGAAGGAGATCCAGGAGGCCCGGAGCTGTTCGGACAGGCGCGTGAAGTCCTGGGGCGGGACCTTGCCGCCGAACAGGAACCCGGCCAGAGGCCCTCGCGTGTGGCCGAAGGTCGCCGGTATGTCCACGGTGTGACAGGCGCCCAGGGCTCCGCCGAAGGCCGGGCTGCTCCAGGTGAAGTCGTAGAGCCAGGCCCTGCCGCCCGCGGCGGAGTGCGCCTGCGCCAGCCACGTCGCGGGCATCCGGAACAGCGCGTCGGAGTACATGGCGACGTACAGCTGGGGGTCGTTGAGGTCCGGGTGGGCCGCACGGTAGTCGGCGGAGGCCTGACGGCCGAGCCTCAACCCTTCGGTGACGGCGCCGAGGTCGAGGTCGCGGATCTTCGCCGACGGCTGCGCCGGCTTTCGCGATGCCCGGTCGCGGAATCCCGCGCGTGCCGTCGACAGCATCATGGGCAGGGCCTTGACCATCGCGCCGAGTTTGAACTTGACGAGACCGCGTTCCATGGCGAACAGGGTGAACTCGTCATGCGTGTAGCCGGAGATCAGGTCGACGTCGCGGGCGCATCCTGAACGGATGGCGAGCCACGGCTTGTCGACCACGGTGATGCCGTCGATGACGGGCGAGAACGCGGTGATGGCCTCGGGTGTGGTCCAGTTCGCGGGATTGGCTCGCATCGCGGGCAGGGGCGCGTCCTGTGCCGCCAGCAGCGCCTCGGGTGACGCGGAAGCCAGACCGTCGAGACCCACGCCGGCCGCTTCCCCGATCGTCACGGCGATCCGCCGGGCTTCCTCCTCGGGCAGGAACCGCCCGGCCATGCTCTGGACGATGGCGCGACGGAACAGCCCGCGCGCGGCCGGTGCGGACAGCAGGGCGGCGACGGACGCGCCTCCGCCGGACTCGCCGAAGATCGTCACGTTGTCCGGGTCGCCGCCGAAGGCCGCGATGTTCTCCTGTACCCATACGAGTGCCGCGGCCTGGTCGAGGAAGCCCCGGTTGGCGGGTGCCCCCGGTACGTAGCCGAATCCCTCGAATCCGACCCGGTAGTTGAACGTCACCATGACCACGCCGCCCCGGGCGAGCACCTCGCCGTCGTAGCTCGGATCAGCGGAGTAGCCCGTCTTCCACCCCCCGCCGTAGATCCACACCATCACCGGCAGCCGGTCGCCGGCGCCGCCCGGGGTCCACACGTTCGCACTGAGGCAGTCCAGGCCGTCCTCCGGTCGCCAGGCCGGGGGCATTCCGGGAAGCAGCGGCAACTGCGGCGGCGCGGCACTGAACGACGTGGCCGGCCGGACCCCGTCCCAGGCGGGGACCGGAGCCGGCGCCTGGAACCGCAGAGGTCCTTCCGGGGGGAGGGCATAGGGAATGCCCCTGAAGACCGACAGCCCGTCTTCGGCCGTGCCCTCGACCTTGCCGGTCAGGGTCTCGATGACAACACCCATGGGGTGGCTCCTTTCATGTGGCGAGTCTGAGGACCGCGTCGAGCAGGCAGCGCCCGCCGAACATCAGGTCGGTGATCCTGGCGTGCTCATCAGGTGCGTGGATGAGCCGCATGACGTCCACGTCACTGGCGGAGGGAAAGAAACCGGCGACCTTCGTTCCGGGGAAGGCGCGGGCATCCGTGGCGGCCGGATTGATGTACGGCAGCAGCCGCGCACCCGGTTCGTGGGCCGCGACGGTATCGCCCAGGACCCGCAGGAGCTCCGGGTCGTCGTGGACGGCGTGGCTCACTCTGCCGTGCAGCAGCTCCACCTCGACACGGTCTCCGAGTGCCCTCTGGACCTCGGCCGCCCAGCGCTCGGGCAGCTCGCCCGGAAGGAGACGTCCGTCCAGCACCACGCTCGCCTCGACGGGCACCACGTTCTGCCGGTGCCCGGCGGACAGCAGAGTGGCAGTGGCGGTGTTGTGCAGCCCGGCGACGACGAACTCCCGCAGGACGGGATCGATGTGCAGACTGTTCGCCCGGTCCCAGCCCGGGTCCTCCAGCAGCCGCTCGATGGCCTCCGCGCCCGCGCCCGGGTACAGGTCCGCCAGGGTGGCGAGCATGCGCCGCGAGGCCGGATGGACCACGGTCCCGGGGGCGAACGCGCGGAGTCGGAGCAGGGCCTCGGCCAGGGTGAAGACCGCCGACTCCGCACGCGGGACGGAGGCATGGCCGCCGGGCCCGCGCGCGGTGACGCGCATCCGGGCGTTGCCCTTCTCGGCCACCTGGACGGTGTAGACGGGGCCGCCGGGAGTGAGGAAGCGCTGGCCGCCGCCTTCGTTGAAGGCGAACTCGGCCTCGACGAGGCTGCGGTGGTTCTCCCACAGCCAGTGCGCCCCCAGCCGGCTGCCGGCCTCCTCGTCGGCGGTGACCACGAGCAGCACGTCCCGCCGCAGCGCGGTCCGGTGCGCGGCGAGGAGTTGCAGGATCAGCAGGCTCGCGGCGATCTGACCCTTCATGTCGAGGGCTCCACGGCCCCAGACGCGGCCGTCGGCCACCTCGCCCGAGAAGGGCGGGCGACTCCACCCACCGGGCCCCGCGCCGACCACGTCCGCGTGGCCCAGCAGCATGAGCGGCGGTTCCTGTCCCGTCCCGGGCAGCCGGGCGACGAGGTTCGCCCGTCCGGGCGCGGACTCCAGAACGGTGTGTGAGATGCCGGAGCGGGACAGCTCGCGGGCCAGGTGGCGCGCGACGGCGATTTCATTGCCCGGCGGGTTCGAGGTGTCCAGGCGGATCAGGGCCGAAAGGTGGCTGACGAGGTGTCGTTCCTGGTCGGACCACGAGAAGGGCAGCGGCATCGGCTGGGGTGAGGGGGACATCAATGCTCCGGAGTCGCTGCACACGGCGCGAGGTGGATTGTTACACGTGTAACCAGTGGTGATGGTTCTGTTTAGCACCCTCCGGCGCTCTGCGCCAGCCCCTGCGACCGGCCAGGCCGTGATCGCCGTACGGGCGGGCGTTCGCGCGCGCACCCTCCGGCCGGCCCGGCCCGCCGTCACACGGACGGCTCCTCCCGTACGGGCCGCCTCGCCGATCGCGACAGGAGAGGTCCGACCGAACCGCGACGGACGCCCTGCGCTTCCGGGGGCGAGTCCGGTCGACGGGCCGATGCCCTATGCAGCGGGCCTGACCTGCGGAAACGTCCGGCCCTCCCATCCCGGGCGGGCGCGCCGGGAACGGCGCCCGGGGGATGGGCCGACTCCTCGGAGCGCACGGCGACCACGAAGTCGAGGCCGCGCGCCGGTCAGGCCTGCGTGGAAGGATGTGCCAATGATCGAGCGGATCCTGCCGCGTTCGGTGGTGGCACGCGAACACTTCGGGGACATGGCGGATGCAGTCCTGTTCCCGGAGGAGGAGCAGCGCATCGCGACGGCGGTCGTGAAGCGCCGCCGTGAGTTCGCCACGGTCCGCCATCTCGCCCGGGAGGCGCTGCGAGAACTGGGCCTTCCGTCCGTGCCCATCCTGCCCGGCCCGGACCGCGAACCTCTCTGGCCCGTCGATGCAGTGGGCTCGATGACTCATTGCGAGGGTTACCGCGCGGCGGCGATCTGCCGGTCAGGGGCCCTGGCGTCCCTCGGTATTGACGCCGAGCCCAATGCGCCGCTGCCCGAGGGCGTCCTGGACGTAGTATCCCTGCCCGAGGAACTGCCGCAGCTCGCGGAGCTGGCGATGAGCAGGCCGGACGTGCACGGGGACCGGCTGCTGTTCTGTGTGAAGGAGGCCGTGTACAAGGCGTGGTTTCCCCTGGCCGAGCGCTGGCTCGGCTTCGAAGACGTGCGCATCAGCTTTCACGACGGCCACCGCTTCACCGTCACCCTGCTCGTCCCGGAGCCGGCCGACCGTCCCGGGTGGGGTCGGCAGCACCACGGCAACTGGCAGCTGGAACACGGCCTGCTGACGGTTGCGATCGCGGTTGCGGCCCCGCCACAGCGCCACGGCGCACCGGATGCTCCCGGGCGAGGGGAGAAGTAGATGCGCGTCGGTGCCGCTTACCGGCGGGGCGCGGCACAGGACTCCTACGACGTGGTGGTCATCGGCTCCGGAATCGGTGGGCTCGTCACCGCCGCCCTTCTCGCCGAACACGGCGGGCTTCGTGTTCTCGTGCTGGAACGTCACTACTCGGCCGGCGGGTTCACGCATACCTTCCGGCGCCCCGGCTTCGAATGGGATGTGGGGGTGCACTACATCGGGGACGTGAACCGGGAAGGCTCGGCCTTCCGCGCCCTCTTCGACCACCTCACGCGCGGCGAGCTGGAGTGGGCGGACATGGGCGACGGCTATGACACCCTCGTGTTCGGCGACGACCGCTACGCCCTCCCGCGCGGCAGAGAAGCGCTGCGCCGCATGCTCATCTCGCGCTTCCCGGCCGAGGAGGCCGGTATCCATCGATATTTCAGGCGCGTCGCAGGCGCAAATCGCTGGACGGCGCTGTTCTTCGCGGAAAAGGTCCTGCCGTCGCCCGTCCCGCACGTCTTCGGCTCCGCGCTCCGCTATCCGTTCTTGCGTCACGCCCGGAACTCGACCGCGAAAGTGGTGTCCGAGTGCGTCGGCGACCCGCGACTTCGCGGGGTTCTCACCGCGCAGTGGGGTGACTATGGGCTGCCGCCCGCCGAATCGAGTTTCGGCATCCACGCCATGGTAGTGAACCACTTCTTCGGGGGCGGCGCCTATCCGGTGGGCGGCTCCTCGCGCATCGCGGAGACGATCATTCCGATGATCGAGCGCCGCGGCGGAGCTGTGCTGACCTGCGCGGCGGTGGAGAGCGTTCTCGTCGACGACGGACCCCGGGTGACGGGAGTGCGCATGGCCGACGGTCGTGAGTTTCACGCCCGCCGCGTGGTGAGTGACGCCGGCGTCGCCAGGACGTTCGACGAGCTCCTGCCGCAACATGCGCTCACCGGGCACCGGGCACCATGGAAAGCGCCGGCCGTCGCACCATCGACCGCGCACGTTTCCCTCTACCTGGGCATCCGGGGCACGGCGGCAGAACTGGACCTTCCCAAGTCGAACCTCTGGGTCCACGGTGGCTACGATCACGATGCCAATTTCGCGCAGCTGCAGGAGGATGCGGCCGATCCGTTTCCCGCGGTGTTCATTTCCTTCCCCTCGGCCAAGGACCCGTCCTTCGAGCGCCGTCACCCCGGTGTCTCCACCGTGGAAGCAGTGACCTTCGTTCCCTACGCATGGTTTCGCCCCTGGGAGAGCAGCCGTTGGCGGAAGCGCGGGGCAGACTATGACGGATTCAAGGCGCACCTGAGCGAGCGCCTGCTCCAGACCGTGCACCGGGAAATCCCGGCGATCAGGGGGAGGATCATCCACGCGGAGCTTTCGACGCCGCTGTCGACGCGGCATTTCACCGGACATGCACACGGGGAGATCTACGGATTGGCCCATTCGCCCGCCCGGTTCGACGCACGTTGGCTCCGTCCCAGGACTCCCGTCGAGGGTCTCTTTCTCTCCGGTGCGGACGTCGCCGTCTGTGGAGTGGCCGGGGCCCTGGCCGGCGGAGTGCTGTCGGCCTCCGCGATGCTCGGCAAGAATCTGCTGCCGGACATCGCGCGCCGCGGACGAAGCGCCGTCCGTGGCCGTCTGCCGGCCAGGTCTGAGCGGTCTCGGTGATGTCGGCTGCAGTTCTGCATCCAGGACCTCATGGACCGTGGAGCGATCCGGACCCACCAAACGGATGCGGCGAAGTCGAGTACTGATCGTTCGCGGCGTTCCTACCGCGACTCAAGGAAGTGAACCTCGCGGGGCCTGACCTCCAGGTCGCTCAGGCCGTCGGGCGTCGCACCCATCTCGCG
>NZ_JBSGXU010000120.1:0-25328 GCF_053610205.1 Streptomyces sp. NPDC054932
GCCCCGCCCCCTCTCGGGGGGCGGGGCCGCGGGCGTTGACGTTGGCGATCTCGCAGGGAGAGGGTCAGTCGACGCAGGACGTCACGGGCGCCGGGCTGTAGCGGCAGTTCGTGGGCGAGTTGCGGGCGATCGCGGTGTTCGTGACCGAGGTGATCGCGGTGCTGGTCCAGATGCCGCCGGGGGCGGGCGCGTCGGGCGCGACGTTGAACCGCACCGAGGCGTCGGTCAGTTCGTAGGTGCCGCTCGCGTTGTAGATGCCGGCGCCCCGTGAACCGGTGCCGGAGACCTTGTTGCGGTCGATGGCGGACTTGTTCACGGTCACTGCAGGGGTGTTGATGAGGCTGGCCGTGTAGATCCCGCCGCCTTGCGAGTAGCGCCCGGCGGCCAGGTTGCCGGTGACGTCCGACGCGTTCATGAGCTTCACGATGCCCCCTCGCGCGTTGATTCCGGCCCCCTGACCGGCCTCTCCGATGAGCTTGTTCCCCTTCACCTTGGTGTTGTCCAGGGTGAGCGTTGCGCCGAGCGTGAAGATGCCGCCTCCGCCGTCCTCGACGGCCTGGACGGTCACCGTGTTGCCCTCGATGGTGGAGTTGGTGAAGGTCTTGGTACCTCCGGCGCCGACGTACACCCCGCCGCCGAAGCCCGACCCGAGACCGCCGGTCGCCACGCGGTTGTCGGTGATGGCCGTCCCCGTCACGTTCAGGGTGCCGCTTCCGTCGGAGGCGATGCCGCCGCCGGTGTCGAAGGCGGTGTTGTGCTTGATGCTGCCGCCGTTGATGGTGAGCGTCCCGGAAGAGTGTCCGATGCCGCCGCCGACGCGTGCACGGTTGCTCGTGATGTGCGTGTTGACGAGGGTGACCTGTCCGTCGGTCTGCAGCCCGCCCCCGCCGCTCGCCCCGCCGTCGGTGCGGTTGTCCGAGATGCGGCTGTCGGTCAGGGTTCCCGTGGTGCCGGACAGGAACCTGATGCCACCGCCGAGGTTCGCCGTTCCTCCCTGGAAGGCGACGTTCGTTCCCGCGAAGGTGCTGTTGTTCCTGACCAGCACGGCGGCGCCACCGACGTTGCTGGCGGGCTGCCCGTTCATGACGGTCAGGTCGTTGAGCGTCAGCCTGCCCAGGACGGCCGGGCCGGTACCGACCTCGAACAGCCGGAAGGGAGTGGTGCCGACCCGCTTGATGGTCGCGTGGTGACCGTTGATGGTCACGCCGTTGGTGTTGGTGATGGGCGGGAGGCCGTCGTCTGCTCCCGCGATGTAGGGAGCCGTGACCTCGTAGAGGCAGTAGGGCTCCAGGTCGATGACCGTGTCCACGTTCAGGTTGGCGTTGTTGATCGCGGTGATCAAGGCCGCGGTGTCACACGGCACCGCGACCGCGTGGGCCGGGACCACGGCGGTGGCAGCCGCCACACCGGTCAGGGCAAGGGTGACAAGGGAACTCAATCCCCGGTGACGCGTGCTGCGCCGTTTCATCGTCGTACCTTTCGTGAAGCCAGTGGTGGCGCCCTCCGCGGTGCGGCACGCGGCCTGACGTGAGGACGTCAGGCTCTGCTGCGCTCCTGCACCGAGGACGCCGGGACCCGGGGAAGGGGTAACCGTGTGGGGCGCCGTTCATGCCCCGTACCTCGGCAGGGCCGCGGTCTGTCACACGTCCGGGTCCAGCCGCAGACCCGGACGGCGGGTCGGACGGCCCGTCCGTGGCGGTCAGGAGTCGGTGATCCTCACGAGGCCGCCGACCACGCCGACGTAGGCGGAGCCGTCCCTGCCCAGGGTCACCGGCGCGTAGTGGTTGTTGAACAGGGGGCCGGAACCGACCAGTCGGCTCCACACCCGCTCGCCGGTCCGTACGTCCAACGCCGTGAGGTACCAGGCGTCGGGCATCGCGGCGGTGTCCTTCGGGCCGGCGGACCGCAGCTCGTCGGCGGTCGGGTGCGTGAAGGTGTACAGGAGGCCCGTTGCGAGGGAGACCTTGCTGACGACGCTGGGAACCCGTTCGCTGCTGTCGGACCAGGCGAGGGAACAGGTGCGGGTGGTGTAGTCGACGTGCACCCGGGCGAGGCCCGGCTCGGTGTCGACCTGACGCCCTCCCAGCAGTCCCTTCAGGAGGGCGTGGTCCTCGACGACGTAGCCGTAGTTGTTCTCCACGATGAGGTCACCGCCCACGGCGACGAGGCTGTTCTCGTCGGCGCCCTTGCCCGGGGCGAAGACGGGCTGTTCGCACACCTTCTCGGGCCCGGCCTTCCCGCGCGCCATCACGAGCACCTTCATCCGGGGGTCGGCGTTGTCGGTGATGGCGACGTACCCTCCGTCCGGGCCGGACGCGGGGCCGATGAGCGTGGGAGTGGTACCGCTGCCCCGGCTGAGCTGGCCGGGCTTCTGCCGCGCCCCCCTGTCGTACGGGGCGCGCCAGGTGACGACGGGCCCGCCCCCGGCCCGCGCGTCGAAGCGGTAGAGGGCGTGGTCGCTGACGACGAAGACGCCGCCGGACTCGTCGACCGCGATGCTGTTGGCGATCGTCTCCCCCTGCAACACATGGGTGGAGACCGCGCCGGTGGCCGGATCGAGGACGCCGACCACCCCGCTGCCGGTCACGAACCACATCCTCCCCGACCAGTCGGGGAGGACGGAGACGATGCCGCTGGTGCCGGTCACCGCCTTGAGGTCGTAACGCGCCTCCGTCACGAGGGCGTCGCGCCGGACGGCCACGACCTGGATGGTGCCGTCCTTCGTGGGGACGACGGCCCGGTCGAGCTGGTCGAGGTAGAAGTAGCCGCCTCCGGAGACTTCCGTGGGGCTGGTGCCCGCGGTCCCGGGCAGCGTGAGGGAGGAGATCGCCCCGAGGTCGTGCGGATCGAGCAGCATCAGCCGGGGCGAGCGCCCGGGGGTCATGCAGACGGTGACGATGCGGCCCCTGGAGTCGAAGGTGACCGAACCGCAGAGCCCGCCCTGGAGCCTGCTGCGTACGGTGAGATCGCGGCCGGTGGGGCCGGGCCCTTCGTACGTGTCGCTCTGGTAGGCGTCACCGTGCACGTTGCTGGAGCCGTTGGCGGCCATGAACGGGTGCTGCGGGACCGGGGGTACGGAGACCGGTCGCGGTACGACGGCCCGACCGGTGAACCGGGCGAGACCGGCTCCGCGAGGGTCCCCGGGAATGGACAGGGCGGGCAGGGTGACCGCTCCGGCCGGGGCCGCGGCGGTGAGCGGCGGTAATAGGGCGGCCGCCACCAGGACAGCCAGGGCGCGAAGGAACGTGCGCATGCGTGGGCCTTTCATCCGTTGACCACGTGAGGACGCGGAGGGGCACGAGAGAGGCGAAGGGCACGTACGGATGTTCTTGCACTCGGAGTGCAAGAATGATGATGCGGCAGAGGGCGACGAGCTGTCGAGGGTGCGGACGGACGGGACACGCACGGGCGGGAGTGGCACGGGTGTGACCTGCGGATCCGTAGCCCGGCAGGCGGTCCCCGGGGCCTCCGTGCATGCTGGGGAAAGCCGGGCCCTGTGAGGTGCCGGACCACACCCTCCCACGCCCCGATCCCGCGAGCCGCAAGAGGACACGCCATGAGCCGAGCCATGCTCCGGCAGATCATCGACTACTCCAGCCGCGCCAATCCGTACCCGCTGTACGAGGAGCTGCGCAGGACGCCGGTGTTCCACGACGAGGACGGGCCGTACGTCGTCAGCACCTACCACGAGATACAGAGCCTGCTGCACGATCCGCGCATCAGCTCCGACCCCCGCAATCTGAAGGACCCGATGGGCGACCCGCTGGCGCAGGGCGACGGAGACGAATCGGCCCTGCCCCCGGTCTTCATCAGGCTCGATCCGCCGGACCACGACCGGCTGCGCCGCATCACGAACCGGCCCTTCGGACCGCCGCACTCCCCGCACAAGGTCCACGACATGCGCGGCGAACTCGACGGCATCGTCTCCGACCTCATCGACGGCATCCTCGACGCGGACAACCCGGAACGGATCGACCTGGTCGAGCAGTTCTCCTACCCCTTCCCGGTGACGGTGATCTGCCGGCTGCTGGGTGTGCCGCACGAGGACGAGCCGCGCTTCCACGGCTGGGCCGACACCCTCGCCGCCAGCCTGGACCCCGATCCCGACGCCGACCCCGCGGAGAAGCCCAAGGCCGCGGCCGACGCGCAGATCGAGCTCGGCATGTACCTGGGCGGGCTGATCGAGGAGCGCCGCAAGAAGCCGGGCGACGACATGCTGTCCCAGCTGGTGGCGGTCGACGAGGAACCGGACGGGTCCATGAGCTCGCTGGAGATCATCAGCACCGCGGCGCTGCTGCTGATCGCGGGCCACGAGACCACGGTCAACCTCATCACCAACGGCATGCTGACGCTGCTGCGCCACCCGGACGTACTCGAGCGGCTGCGCGGGGAGCCGGACCTGTCGGTCCCGATCGTCGAGGAACTGCTGCGCTACGAGCCGCCCGTGCAGCTGCTGCCCCGGCGCAGCACGCTCGACGACATCGAGGTGGATGGGGTGACCATCCCCAAGGGCGCCACGGTTTCGCTGATCCTGGCGTCCGGGAACCGCGACCCCAAGCGGTTCGAGAACCCCGACCGCTTCGACCCCGACCGCAAGGACATCCAGCACCTCGGCCTCGGCAGCGGCATCCACAGCTGCTTCGGCGCCCCGCTGGCACGCCTGGAGGCCCAGCTGGCACTGAGCGAACTCGCCCGCCGGCTGGAGAACCCGCGGCTGCTGGAGGACCCGCCCCCGTACCGCCAGAACGCGGTGCTCCGCGGCCCCCGCCACCTGCCGATCGCCTGCGACGGCATCCGCGCGTCCTGAACGGTGAGGGGGCCGAACGTCCGTCAGTCCGTCAGTCCGCCTGTCGGTCGGTCGGGTTCTCGGGGTTCTCGGGAGCCATCCGGGCGAGCAGGGCCCGTGCGTGCTTGATGCGCGGGTGGGCGGGGTGCAGGGTCTGCTCGCAGGCGTGAAGTGCCTGCCGGGCCGTGTCCAGTGCTTCCTCGTGGCGACCCGTGCCGTGCAGAGCGGCGGCCACACCGAGCTCCAGGGCGCCGGTCGTCGAACGCCTGCGGGCCGACGGCATGGGCTCGCGGGCCTGTGCGAGGGCTTCCGCGTGGCGGCCCCGGCCGTTGAGGATTTCCACCAGGACGATATTGAAGGAGGCGCGCCAGCGCCCCTCGGCACGCGCCAGGTTTCCGCGCGCGATCTCCTCCGCCTCCTCGTAGCGTTCCAGTTCACAGAGGGCGTGGGCGAGATTCAGAAGAGTGCAGAGCTCCGTCTCCCACGTCTCGATGGCGTGCGCGATCCGGGTGCTGGCGCGCAGGATGTCCAAGGCTTCTGCTTCCGCCTCGTGCAGCCGCTCCGCGTCCACGAGTACGCTCACACGATTCAACCGGGCATCGAGGAGCAGACTCCGGCTCTGCCAGCTGCCGGCGTCCTGCTTCACCTCTGCGATGAGGGCCTCCAGCTCGGGCAGCACCTCTGCTCCCCGTCCGTGGGCGATCGCCGCCACCACGGCGAGGTAGACGGCCGACCAGCGTGCGGCGGGGCTGCGGTCCCGAGTTCGCCGCGGGTGGACGGCGAAGGCCCTGGCCGCTCTTTCGGCCTCCTCGTACCGGTCTTCCCTGATCAGCGCGCCGATCTCCTCGAGGGCCGTCCTCTGCCGTCGGCCGACGTCCGCCCTGACGAGTCCGCTTGCCCACAGGCGATCCCACACCGCACGTATCAAAGTCACGAAGCGTGAGGCTACGCGGAGAGCCGGTGGGCGGAACGGGCGGGGCGGCAGCGGGGAGTTCAGCCCGGCGGCGGGTGCGTGGCGAGCCAGTGACGCGCGATCCGTTCACGGGTGGTGACCCACGCACCACCCCGCTGCGCGACGTGCCGCAGGAAGCCGTCGAGGGCCCGGATGCGGCCGGGCCGGCCGATGATCCGGCAGTGCATGCCGACGCTCATCATGCGCGGGCGGTCGGCGCCCTCGGCGTGCAGGGTGTCGAAGGTGTCGATGAGGTAGGCGAGCATGTCGTCGGCGGTCGTGAACCCGTGGACCAGCAGGAACTTGAAGTCGTTCGCGTCGAGGCTGTACGGCAGTACGAGTCGCGGTCGGCCGGCGGCCTCGACGTAGAACGGCAGGTCGTCGGAGTAGTCGTCGCAGTCGTAGAGGAAGCCGCCCTCCTCGGCCACCAGCCGCCGTGTGTGCGGGCTCGTCCGACCGGTGTACCAGCCCACGGGCCGGCGGCCGACGAGCCGCTCGATCGTCGAGACCGAGCGCGCGATGTCGGCGCGCTCGGCCTCCTCGGGCACGTGCCGGTAGTCGATCCAGCGCCAGCCGTGGCCGGCCACCTCCCAGCCGGCGGTGGCCATGGCTCGCGCGGCGTCCGGGTTGCGTTCGAGAGCCTGGGCCACGGCGTAGACGGTGAGCGGCGCGTGGTGGGACGCGAGCGTGCGATGGATGCGCCAGAAGCCGGCGCGCGAGCCGTAGGCGAACAGCGACTCGACGTTCAGGTCCCGCCCTCCCGCCACGGGCGGCGAGCCGATCAGCTCGTGAAGGAAGCCCTCGGAGGCGGGGTCGCCCTCGAGCACGTTCTGCTCGCCGCCCTCCTCGTAGTTGAGGACGAGGCTGACGGCGACACGGGCACCGCCGGGCCAGGAGGCAAGCGGCGGCTCGGCGCCGTAACCGACGAGATCGCGCTGATGCTCACGCCCACGCTCATGCTCATGCACGGGCGGCACGTTACTCGCTGGAGCCGCGCGCCCACGGCCTGCTCGCCGGAGGAACCGGCCCCGAGTGCCGGCGCGCCGCTGCCGCCGAGGTCGGACCGACCCTGCGCGGGCCGGTCGCCGGGTCCTTCGCCGGGGACGATACTGAAGGTCACGGCGCGTGGAGGCGACATGCGTGAACCGGAGCATCGTGGCCCGAGGCCGGCCTCGGTGCCCGTGAGTGAAACCGCAGCGGTCGTACTCGACGCCGCGGGCGTGGTCGTCGCCATTTCGGAGCGGGCCGCGACGCTGCTGGAATGCGCGCCGGGACAGACCTGCGCTCCCTTGCTGGGGCTGCTGCCGCCCGCCGGTACGCAGGCGCTGCCGGACGGGCTCCCGGTGACCGCTCCCGCTCCCGCTCGCATTCGTGCAGGGCAGGAGCTTCTCCAGGTCTGCGCGGTGGTCCGGCTCGCGGCTCACGCCCCCGGCGCTCCCGACGCCGCCGCGCACTGGCTCGTCCTGGTCACCCCGGCGCAAACCCCGGCGGAGGCGGTCGGGCCCGACTCGGAGCGACGCCGGAAGGGGCTGGCCCACGCCGCCGCCGCGAGCATCGGGCCCTCCCTGGACGTGACGGACATGGCTCAGGTCCTCGTCAACCTGCTCGTCCCCGATTTCGCCGATCTGGCGACGGTGGACCTCGCCGAGCCGGTGCTGGTGGGCGACGAGCCCCCGCACCTCGACGCCAGTGACGACGTCCGCCTGCGCCGGACCGCTGCCGCACAGAGCCCGGGAGTCTTCGCAGAGGACCTCCTGCCGGTCGGAGAGGCGCTCCCGCCCGTACCGGACACGGAGGTGATGCGCCCGCTCATGGCGGGACGGCCGGTGCTGGTGTCCGACATCGCCGTACTGCGAACGACGCTCGGAGTGAACGCCGAGACCCTGCGGCTGTTCGTCCCGGGCGGGGCACACTCCTCCGTGGCGGTGCCGCTCTACGCCCGGGGCCTGATCCTCGGCTGCGTCACGGTCTGGCGCAGCCAGCTGCCTTCCGCGTTCAACGAGGCGGACGCCGCCCTCCTGCAGGACGTCGCCTCCAGGGCCGCCCTCGGCGTGGACAACGCACGCCGCTACACGAAGGAGCACCGGTCGGCGCTGGCCCTGCAGCGAAGCCTGCTGCCGCACTCCGTCCTGAACACGGCGGCCGCGGACACCGCGGGTGTCTACCAGCCGGCCGGGGGAGGCGTCGGGGTCGGCGGGGACTGGTTCGACGTGATTCCCCTGCCGTCGCTGCGCGTGGCGTTCGTCGTCGGGGACGTCGTCGGCCACGGACTCGAGGCCACCGCCGCCATGGCACGACTGCGGACCGCGGTGCAGACCCTGGCCGACCTCGATCTGGATCCGGGTGAGCTGCTCACGCACCTGGACGACCTGGTGCTCGGATTCTCCAGCGAGCAGATGGCCGGTGAGTCCCGCACGGAGCCCGCGGTGCTCGGAGCGACGTGTCTGTACGCCGTCTACGATCCGGTGGCGAAGCGGTGCGCCGCCGCCACCGCGGGACATCCGCCCCCGGCACTGCTGCCCCCGGAGGAGGAGCCGTACTTCCTGGGCATGGTGCCGGGACCGCCGCTCGGCGTCGGCGGCATGCCCTTCGAGGTGACGGAGATCGGCGTGCAACCCGGCAGCACGCTCGCGTTCTTCACGGACGGACTCGTCGAGCGCCGCGGCGGCGACATCGAGCAGGGGATGGAAAGGCTGAGGAGCTCGCTGGCCGGCGCCGGGCCGAACCGGCCGCTGGGCGAGATCAGCCAGACCTTGTGCGACGAGGTGCTGCCCCACGAGCCCACCGACGACGTCGCCCTGCTGCTCGCACGCACGCACGCCCTCACGTCCGATCAGGTCGCCGAGTGGGAGCTCGAACCCGACCTGTCCCTCGTCGCGCACGCCCGTGAGCTGGTGCTGGGCCGGCTGTCCGACTGGCAGTTGGACGAGCTGGGCTTCGTGACGGAGCTCGTCGTCAGCGAGCTCGTCACGAACGCGATCCGGTACGCGGGCGGCCCGGTGGGGCTCCGGCTGATCCGCGACCGGCTGCTCGTGTGCGAGGTGTCCGACCCCAGCAGTACCCAGCCGCGTCTGCGTCGCGCACGGGACACGGACGAAGGCGGGCGCGGCCTCTTCCTCGTGGCCCAGCTCACCGACCGCTGGGGCTGCCGGTTCACCGGTACCGGGAAGACCATCTGGACGGAGCAGGCGATCGGCGGACCCGCGCTTTAGCGGGGCGCGAGGTGCGGGACGGCCGCGGTGACGGTGTCGAAGTGCATGGGCGGTGACGGAGCGGGAGGCCCTGCCGGGCCGGGGGTGCGGCTACGGCACCGCGGGATGGTGCAGGCGGCGCCAGTACCCGGCGATGTCCTCGGTGGCGGTGGTGACCGAGTCGAGGGTCATCGTCGTGCGGGATTCCCGGCCGTAGCGGTCCCACCGCGGCATGGGGTGCTGGTTGGGGTCGCCGGTGCGGATGAAGGAGATCCAGGACGCGTGCACGGTCGCGGCGAGACCGTCACGGACCCTGGGACCCAGCCCCGCCAGGAACGGCGCGTGCGACCACTTGTCGAAGTTGTTGAACACGAACGGCAGCTCCAGGCAGTGCGCGGCGGCGAGCTGACCGCCGTGCGCGGGCGTCGGGAGGTTGAACTGGTACGCCCAGACCGGACGTCCACGGGCCGCCCGCCGTTCGGCCAGCGCCACGCACGGCATGCGGAACAGGTCGTCGGTGATCAGGTCCATGAGCACGTCCAGCGGCCGGGCACCCGGCCGGGCCTCCTCGTAGGCGGTGTAGGCCTCGGCCGCCCGGCTGCCGAAGGTGTTCCGGGCCCTGGCGAGGACCTGGTCCTTGGTCGCCGCGGCGTACGGCTCGCTGAGGGCGAAGGCGAAGTTCGCCTCCTCCCTGGTCCAGCCGAGCAGCACCTCGATGTCCGCCCCGGCGCCGCTGAGCAGCAGGTCGGCCGGGTTGCGGTCCAGCGTGACCTCGTCCAGCACCGGCAGGAACGGGGTCCCCCAGTACCCCCACTGCCCGGTGCGCCCGAACATCTCGAAGGTGGCGGCGATCAGGCGCGGCCAGGGCACGGCCCGGAGCTCCGCCACGTTCTTGGCCCCGGCGATGTCCAGGAAGACCGCGGTGCGCTGCAGCGACTCGGCGCGGGTGGGGATCTTCAGGCCGAGCGGCGGGCTCTGCAGGATCGCCCGCCGGAACAGCGGGCGGCCCTTGGTCCGGGCGCCGGCCAGCGCCGCGACGGACAGTGCGCCGCCGGACTGTCCGGCGACGGTGATGTTGTCCGGGTCGCCGCCGAAGGCGGCGATGTTGTCCCGTACCCAGTTCAGTGCGGCGAGCTGGTCGGTGAGCCAGAAGTTCCCCCCGGCGCCGTCCTCCCCGAAGTAGAGGAAACCGAGCGGCCCGAGGCGGTAGTTGATGGTCACGACGACGAGGTCGCCGTTCCGGGCGAAGGTCTCGCCGGAGTAGTTCGCCAGCGAGCCGGATCCGGAGATGAAGCCGCCGCCGTGGATCCACACCAGCACCGGCCGCTTGGCGCCACCGGCCCCGGGGGTCCAGACGTTGAGTGTGAGGCAGTCCTCGTCGAAGGGCGGTGAACCGTGCGTTCCGAGCACCTGGTCGCCGCCTTCCCGGTAGGGCTGAGGCGCGCTCGGCCCGAAGGCGGTCGCCTCGCGCGTCCCCTGCCACCCGGGATGGGGCTGAGCCGGCCGCCACCGGAGCGCGCCGACGGGCGGCGCCGCGTAGGGCACGCCCCTGAAGACGGTGAGGCCGCCTTCCGTGCTTCCGTGCAGCCGGCCCGCGGGCGCCTCCACCACGGGCGAGGACGCGGCAGCCGGGCGCGGGGCGGCCTGGGCCGTGCCGGCGCCCGGCAGGCCGGAGAACAGTGCGGCACCGGCCAGCATCCCGCTGTTCCTGAGGATCTTGCGCCGCGATGGATCGTCGGTCATGGTGCTCACTCCCTGACTGATCAAGTGCCGTCGCTCACCGATTCGGCATAGCGTGCTTTTGACGAGGGTCAGTGTTACGACATGCATTCGGCCGGGGTCAAGGGGTGCGGCATCTGCGCCGACCAAAATATCGTGAACTCTTGACGTCCGTCGACAATTCACGATAGACACGTGTCACCTTCGATACCTTGCCGGGCGGCCGACGTGCTCGCCCGGCCGGCGGCTCTCGCTTCGAGCCCATCCGTGCGGCGGCGAAACGCGCATCCCGACCGGCAGCCAGGCCACCCCTGGGAGCCGGACCTCCCTCCTCTGGGACCCCTCAAGGCAGCCCCATCAGCAACATCCGTCCCGTCAGGGCCGGTTGACAACGTTCGGAGTTTCCATGGCAGGTCGATTTCGTCCCGTTGGTCTGATCGCCGTGACGACGGCAGCCCTCTTCCTGACCACGGCATGCGGTGGTGCCAGCCTCGGCAAGGGCGACGGCGACAAGCAGAACGGGCCCGTGAAGATCGGGCTCCTCGTCCCACAGTCGGGGACCTACAAGGCACTGGGCGACGACATGAAGCAGGGCTTCGAGCTCTACGTCAGACAGCACGGCGGCAAACTCGGCGGCCGCGCCGTGGAGATCGTGATCGCGGACGAGGGGGAGACGGCCGACTCGGGCAAGGCGGCGGCCGAGAAGCTGGTCAAGCAGGACCGCGTGCTGGCGGTCAGCGGCGTGGTCAGCTCGGCCACCGTCAACGGGGTCAAGGACCTGTTCGAGAGCAGCAAGGTTCCGCTCGTCGGCTCGAACGCCTCACCCACGACCCTGACCGGGACCAAGTACATCTGGCGCACCTCGTACGTCAACGACGAACCCGGCAAGGCGCTCGGCAAGCACGTGGCCGAGAAGGCCGGCGGCCCGGTCTTCCTGATCGCCGCCGGCTACCAGGCGGGCAAGGACGAGGTGGACGGCTTCAAGTCCACCTTCCTCCCGGCGGGCGGCACGATCGCGGGGGAGGAGGTCTACACGCCGTTCCCGGGGACCAAGAACTTCCAGCCGTACCTCGCGCAGATCGAGCGGTCCGGAGCCAAGGCCGTCTTCTGCTTCTACGCCGGCGGCGCGGCCGTCGACTTCGTCAAGCAGTACCGGGACTTCGGCCTGGCCGGCAGGATCCCGCTCTACGCGCCCGGCTTCCTCACCGAGGGCGGCGTGCTCAAGGGCCAGGGAGAGGCAGCCGAGGGCATCCTCACCGCACTCAACTACAGCGCGGACCTGGACAACGCGGCCAACAAGCAGTTCGCCCCGGCCTACACCTCCGCCCACGGCGCGGCCCCGACCACGTACGCGATGGCGTCATGGGACGCGGCACAGGTCCTCGACCGGGCGATCAAGGCCGCCGGTGACACGGTGACCCCGGAAACGGTCAACGCCGCCATCTCCGGGGTGGGGGACATCGACAGCCCGCGCGGCAGCTGGCGGTTCAACAGCGGCGGCACGCCCATCCAGCCCTGGTACCTGCGCGAGGTCAAGCAGGGGGCCAACACCGTCAGCTCCGAGCTCGGCCGACTGGGCGGCTGACATGTACGGATGGCTGGACGGCAACTTCGTCAGCGTCGTCGACGGCGTCGCCTTCGGACTGCTGCTGTTCACGATCGCGGTCGGCCTCTCCCTGGTCTTCGGCATGATGGACGTGCTCAACCTCGCCCACGGCACGCTCTACCTCGCCGGGGCCTACGTCGCCTACGCCCTGTCCGACGGAAGCCTGTGGGGTCTGCTCCTCGCACTGGCGGCCGGCGTCCTGGTGGGCACGCTGGGCGGAGCGGCGCTGACGTTCCTCACACAGCCACTGGCCCGGCGCGGCCACCTGGACCAGGCCGTGCTGACGCTCGGCATCACCTTCATCGTCGCCGACCTCCTCGCCGCGACCTTCGGCGGCGAGGTGCTGCCCACCGACCCGCCGGCCTCGCTCCGCGGGAGCGTGGACCTCCTCGGCCACGCCTATCCCGTCTACCGGCTCGTGTTCATCGGCGTCGCGGCCGGTCTCGCCGCCGCCGTGTACCTCGTGTTCGAACGCAGCTCGCTCGGAGCACTGGTCCGGGCCACCGTCGCGGACCGGGACATGGTCCGCGCGCTGGGCGTGGACATCCGCAAGGTCCTCTACGGGGTCTTCGCCCTCGGCGCGGCCCTGGCCGTGGTCGGCGGTGTCCTCGGGGCGCCGATCCTGGGTCCCGGCCCGGGCGTCGACGAGACCGTCCTCGTCCTCTCGCTCGTCGTCGTGGTGGTCGGAGGTCTCGGATCCGTGCGCGGCGCGCTCGCCGGCGCACTCCTCATCGGCCAGGTGCAGACCCTCGGGGTGGCGCTGCTTCCCGAGTACGCCCCCTTCCTGCTCTTCGGCACCATGCTGGTCGTCCTCGTCGTCCGCCCGCACGGCCTGGTCCCGTCGGGGGTGCGCGCATGACCCCGTCCGGATCCGGCGGATCTCACGGACCCGCCGAACTGCGGCTGCGGCGGCCTGCCGTGACCGGCGTCGTCCTCGGGCTCGCGGCGGCCCCCTTCGTCCTCGGCCCGTACGCCGTCGGCACCCTCTCGCGGATCCTGGTGTTCGCCCTCCTCGCGATCAGCGTGAACCTGCTCACCGGCCTGACCGGACTGCCGACCCTCGGTCAGTCCGCCTACTTCGGTGTGGGCGCCTACACGGCGGCCATCGTCGCGACGCGGCTCACCGACGTCGGGGCCTTCCAGCTGCTCATCGCCGCCGCGGTCGCCGCGCTGGTCGCCGTGCCCACGGGATGGCTGGCGGTGCGGGCCCGGGGCGTGGTGTTCCTCATGCTGACGCTGGCCATCGGAGAGATCGCCTACAGCGCCGCCGTCAACTGGAAGTCGCTGACCAACGGCACCGACGGGGTGTCCGGCATCCCGCCCGTCGTACCGCTGCCGGGCATGTCCGCGCTGGAGCTCGACGGGCTGGTGTACTTCTACGTCCTGGCCGTGTTCCTGGTGCTCTTCGCGGCCGTCTCCCGTCTGGGCTCGACACCTTTCGCCCTTGCCCTGCGCGGGATCCGCGACAACGAGCGCCGCATGAGCGCGATCGGATACCCCACCGGACGGTACGCCCTGGCCGTCTACTGCGGCGCCGGTGCGCTGGCCGGGGTCGCCGGCGCCCTGTGGGTGTCGGTGCAGCGGTTCGTCTCGCCCGGCGACGCGGGCTTCGAGATCGCCGCCCTGGCCCTGCTGGCCGTCGTCATCGGCGGCTCCGGGTCGATGTGGGGGGCCTGCGCCGGAGCCGCGCTCGTCTGGCTCACCCGTGACTACCTCGGCAACCTCGAGGCCGTCGCGGGACGCGGTCCGCTGTTGCTCGGACTGTTCTTCGTCGTCGCCGTCTACGCCCTGCCCCGCGGGCTGGCCGGCGTACGGCTCCCGCCCAGGCTGACCCGGAAGAGGACGGCGTGACAGAACACGATCTACTGAAACTACGCCAGATATCAAAGCACTTCGGCTCCTTCCGGGCCCTGGACGAGGTCGGTCTCACCGTGCGCCGGGGCGCCCGGCACGCCGTCATCGGCCCGAACGGCGCGGGAAAGTCCACGCTGTTCGGCCTGATCTCGGGAACGCTGGCGGCGACCTCCGGAACCATCCTCGTCGACGGGCAGGACGTGACCCGGCTGCCCGTGCACCGCCGGGTCGGACTCGGTGTCGCCGCGACCTTCCAGCACTCCAGCCTCTTCATGCGGGAGACGGTCCTGGAGAACGTCCTGCTCGCCGGGTTGCGCCCCGCCGGGGCCGGACTGGGCGGCCTGCGGCGGGTGAGCGCCCGGACGGCGGCGATCGCGCAGGCGCGGACGCTGCTCGAACGGGTGGGGCTGCCCACCCGGCACGACGTTTTGGCGGCCGCCCTCTCGCACGGCGAACGGCGGCAGCTGGAGGTCGCCGTCGCCCTGGCCACCGAACCCCGGCTGCTGTTGCTGGACGAGCCGGCCGCCGGGATGTCTCCGGCGGAGACGGCGCGACTCACCGAACTCGTCGCCGCCCTGCCCGCCGAAGTGACGGTCCTGCTCATCGAACACGACCTCGACATGGTCTTCGAGCTCGCCGACACGGTGACGGTCATGCACCTCGGCAGACACCTGAAGACCGGCACCCCGGACGAGGTGCGGGCCTCCGGTGAGGTCCAGAGCGCCTACCTCGGCACGATGGAGGCCGCCTCGTGAAGCCGTTCCTCAGCATCCGTGGCCTGCGCTCCGGCTACGCCGGGGGCGTGGTCCTCGGCGGCGTCGACCTCGACCTCGACGAGGGCGGGATCGTCGCGGTCCTCGGCCGCAACGGGGTCGGGAAGACCACCCTCATCTCGACCGTCATGGGTTTCGTCCGGCCGTACGCAGGCAGCGTCACCCTCGGCGGCCGGGAGATCGCCGGATCCCGTGTCGATGTGATCGCCCGGGCCGGGGTGGGTGTCGTTCCGCAGGGACGCCGCGTCTTCGCGCCGCTGACGGTGGCGGAGCACCTGGCGATCGCCGCGAGGCGTCCGGCCCGGGGCCCGTGGACCAGGGCCCGCGTCCTCGACCTGCTCCCGCGGCTGGGGGAGCGGCTCGGGCACCGTGGCGACGAGCTCTCCGGCGGGGAGCAGCAGATGCTCGCGATCGCCCGCTCCCTGCTGGGGAACCCGCGCCTTCTGCTCCTCGACGAGCCGTCCGACGGCCTCGCCCCCGCGATCGTCTCCCACGTGGGCGAGGTCATCCGCGAGGTGGGTGCGCAGGGCATGTCGGTGGTCCTCGTCGAGCAGAACCTCGGGCTCGCCCTCTCCGTCGCGCAGCACGTGGCGGTCATGCAGAAGGGCAGCATCGTCCACGAGGCATCGTGCGCGGACTTCCGCTCCAGCCCCGAGGAGCGGCGGCGCCTGCTGGGCGTCGACTGACCGGATGTCCCGACCGCCCGTCCCCCCGGAGGTTTGACTCATGACTCGTTCTCCCGATCGGAACCCGTTCTCCGCGCTGGGGGCGGACGGCGGTGCTCGTCGCCACCACACCCACTCGCCGGTCCGGCAGGCCTGCTCGGCGAGCGGGCCGCGGGGCCCGCTCGCCGGCTGCCGAACCGGCTGTGTGAGGTGCGGTGTTCGTTCGTGCCGGATCAGCCGAGGGGCAGTACCAGGTGAGCCGCGGTGTCGTCGGTGGAGGTGATCGTGGTGGTGCTGGTGCCGGTGTGCGCGTCGGAGTAGAGCTTGTCCTTGCTGTTCACGACGAGCATGAGCCGGTGGTTCGCGGCGAGGTCGTATCCGGCGGCCTGGAGCATCCAGGTGGCGCTGCGGTCCTCGCCGGGGGACAGCTCCGGCAGGGTGAGCGGTTCGTGCGTGATGATGCGCGCCGTGTTGTCGGGGCTGACGTCGAACAGGTAGGCCACCAGGGTCGTGGCGGCGGCGGAGCTGCGGACGGTCAGGGTGAGCTCGGGAACACCGCGGATGCGGCGGGCCGCCTGGAGCGGGCCGCTGTTCCAGACGGCGAGGTGCCGGCGGTCGAAGGTGTCGGTGGCGTACTCCTTCGGGTTGCCCTTCCACTCCGCCTGGCCGGTCGTGATGATGTCGTCCACCGCGGTGGCGCCGGTGAGCTGCCCGGCGGTGAACTCCCTCTTCCATCCCGTTTCCGGTGCGGTGGCGAGCCCGCCGTCACGCCGGTCCGTCGCGGCGGCGGTGAGGTACCAGCGTTCGGTGGAGGTGGTGAGATCCGCCCAGGATTCGCCGGTCTCGCGGACGGCCGGTTCGGTGATGACGTTCTTCCCGGTCTCCGGGTCGGTACGGGTCTTGTAGGTGAACATGATCTGACTGGCGACCGCAGGCCATGCGGCGACGCCGTTGTCGGCCCCGAGCACATGGTGGTCGAGCCAGGCGAATGCCTCCTCGACCGGCACGTTCGGCCCGCTGAACGGGATGGTGAGGCCGGCGCCCTCGGGTGCGGCGTGGTCGCCGATCCAGAGGTTGAGCCGCTTGGGCACGGTCAGCCGCTCGAAGTGCCCGATGACCTGGTTGGCCGGGAACAGCGTCTCGTGCCAGGTGTTCGAGAAGAACGTGGGGATGGCGCGGGCGTTGGTCCCGTCGAGGTACGAGGACGGCGACCGCTCCTTGCCCCACTCCACCACACGATCGAGGTTCCGGCCGGCCAGGAAGTCCTCCAGGATCTCCCGGGTGGCCTCGTCGAACTTCCGCTCGATCGGGCCGCCGGTGAACGCGATCAGAGCTTGTACCGCCGCCAGGTGGCGGGTGTCGTTCTGGTAGAGGCTGTCGGCCAGGTCGCCCCATGTGCTGAGGGCGACGACCGCGTCCACGCGGGCCGCCGGGTCGTGCGCCGCGACCAGCTGGCTGATGCCCGACCCGTAGGACTCGCCGAGGAACGCGATCCTGCTCGGGTTGAAGTGCTGCTGGGCGTAGTCGATGACGGTGGAGCCGTCGGCCCAGTCCGAGGGCCCTGCCACGTCGATCGTGCCGCCCGAGGTCCAGGGGGCGTCGAGGTACGAGCCGTTCGGGAGTTCCGTGGTGAGGCCCATGCCACGAGGGGTGTAGGCCAGTACGTGGTACCCGCGCAGTGCCAGCTGGAGGTACGCGTACTCGAACAGGATCCAGCCGAAGGGAGTCCAGCCCGACGGGACGATCACCACGGGGCGGGGCTCCGCGGTGTTGAGCTTGATCGTGTGGGCCGACAGCCGTACGCCGTCGTCGGCGGTGATGCGGGGGAAGCCGATGGTCGCCTTCTGCCGCACCTGCTCCGTCAGCTTCTGGAGTTCAGGGGTGAGCAGCGCCTTCCCGGCCGTGCCGTCCAGCGTGGCGACCAGTGCCTGGGCGGCGTTGACGGCTGCCGGATCGATGGCGGTGGCCGAGCGGTAGATGCCCTGCTGGGCGATCCGGCTCAAGTGCGCTGCGGTGACCGTGCTGATCGTGTTGTCGTCGTCCTGGGGGTGGCTCACGAAGCCGTCCTCTCGAGATCGCCGACCGGGCGTGCGTGCGCCGGGCGGCACGGGCTGACTCTCGTGCCGGGCAACCCCGGCACGTCCTTGCCCCTTCGGCGTGCAGAACCGTGCTCAGGACACGACGGAACAGCGTCGCTTCGGGCACGGAAGGACCGGACATCGACTCGGACAGTCGAGCAGCGGCCGTGGGGGCACGCGCACAGTTCTAGTCCCCCTACATCGCCCCGTAGTGCATATCCGGACATCTCCGTCCTTGACTGCACCGCGCCCGCTTCACCCGCACAGACGGTTTGAACACCCCAAGTCATCCAGGGTCATGACGAACGATCAATGCCGGCCGAGGAGCGACCGGACACGGCCACAAAAGATCATGGATCGATCGACCTGATCCAGCCGCATATGCCCCGCTGAAAGGAGGAGGAGGAGCCCGGCCGGGTGCCTCACCCTCTCGACCGGATGTACCGCGCCGCGTGCAGACCGCTCCGACCGTGCCGGGGAGCTCGGTCAGGGCGCGGGGACCCGCACCGCCAACAGGACCGTGTCGTCCTCCGCCTCCCGCGGGCCCACCGTGTTCAGGAGGGACCGCAGCAGCGCGTGCAGCCGGATGCCCGGCGGAGCCGTGGCGAGGAGCCCGGCGAGCCGGTCGACGTTCTCCTCGATGTCCGCGCCCCGCTCCTCGACCAGCCCGTCGGTGTACAGCAGCAGGGTGCTGCCCGGCGGCAGCGAGCGGCTGCCGCAGGTACGGGGCCCCGGCGGCAGGGCGTGGTGCAACAGCACGTCGTGCTCCGTGAGGCTCTCCACGACGCCGTCCGCGGTGACCAGGAGCGGGGCGGGATGGCCCGCGTTGCTCCACTTCAGGTGCCAGTGGCCGTCGGCCGCCGGACCGATGTGGGCGTGGACGGCGGTACCGCTGGCCGGGAGGTCCAGACGCCGGCAGGCCCGCTCCAGCGCGCAGAGGGCCTCCTCCGGGCCCTCGCCCGGATGGTCGTGATCGGCCTGGCGCAGCATGCTGCGGACCTGTCCCATCAGCGCGGCGGCCCGCATGTCGTGCCCGGTGATGTCGCCGACGGTGAGGGCGAACACCCCCGTGGCGCCCGCGCCCCCCACCCCCGGCAGTGCGTAGGCGTCGTACCAGTCACCACCGACCATGTCGTCCTGCGCGGCGGGCCGGTACAGAGCGGCCAGTTCCAGGCCGGGCAGGTCGGGGAGCTCGGTGAGCATGGCCCGCTGGAGCTGCTGGGCGACGTTGACGCGATCGTCGAGGTGGAGGGCGCGTTCGACCGCCTGGGCGGTGTAACCGGCGAGCGTGGTCAGTACCGCCCGCTCGTCCACGCCGATCTCGTACGGGGTGTCCCACCCCAGCACCAGGGCCCCGAGCGTGCCGTGCGTTCCGCGCAGGGGCAGGCAGGCGGCGGTGCTGAGGTCCGCCGTGTCGAACGCCGGGCCGGCCAGGGGGCCGGAGGAGACGTCGGCCTCCGGCCCGTCGACCACGATCATCCGGTTCTCGCGCACCGCCCGCGCGACCGGCCAGTGCGAACCGAGGGCGATCGGCTCGGGAACCCGCCCGTGCAGCGGACCGCCGTCGACGGGACTCATGACGTGATGGAGCACCCCCCGCCGCACCAGGGCCAGGTCGATGCAGGCCGGCTTGAGGTTCCCGCTGACCAGGTCCCCGACCCGCTGACGCACGTCGGCCAGGCTGCGGGTGTCGGCCAGGTCCTCGGACGCCCGCAGCAGCAGATCGGAACGGTCGAGCAGCGCCTGCGCGCGGATCGCCTCCCGTTCGGCCGCCTGCACCGCGTCCTCCGCCGCTTCGCGGGCCTGGCGCCCCAGCTCGGAGCGCGCCCGCATCCGCATCTGCGCGCTGCACGCGGCGGCCAGGTCCGACAGGTCCTCGACGTCGTCCTCGCTCCAGGTGCGGAGATCGTGGTCCACGACCGCGAGGACGCCCAGGAGCTCGCCGGAACCGCCGACGAGCGGAACACCGGCGAACGCGAAAGCCGCCGTGTCGTCCCCGGCCCGCGGCAGGAATTGGGGCCGCCCGTGCTCCGCGACCCGTCGGCAGCACTCCAGTACACCCGGGTCCGGCTCGGCATCGGTCGGCCAGCGCTCGGGGAGCACCCCTGCGGCCTCGCCCGCCGGGGCCGGCCAGACGAGCCCCAGGGGGACCGCCAGAAGTCGCGTGGCGAGCCGGGCGAACCGATTCAACCGGTTTCCTCTCCAACGATGCCCCTGGGCGGGCCGGGCCACCCACGGGCTGAGCCTGCGGACCGGAGCCCTCCATTCTAGGCTTCCGACGCCTCCGGGTAGCATCCCGGGATGCCGAAGACGATCAAGAAGCTGAGCCCGGAGGCCGGACGGATCGACACCGCGGGCCTGCGCGAGTACCACGCCGACGCCCTCGCGAGGTGCGCGGCCGACACGGGGCAGCCGTGGTGGCGCCGCAGGGCCTGTGTGCAGGCGCTGGCCGGACGGGTGCCGGAGCGGCGCGTGGACGGGCTGATCGCGTGCGTCCGGAACGCCGGTGACGTGGGCGAAGTGCGCATCGCGCTGCTGGGCCTGCTCGCCGACCGCACGGAGCTGCTGCCCTGGCTGCGGCACGAGGACCGGCTCCAGGACACCGCGTACGGCATGGCCGAGGCGGTCCTGGGAGCACGCGGCGCGCTCGGCGACCTGACGGCGGCGGGCGCCCTGGCGACGCTCGCCTTCAGTCCGTGGCGTCACCGGCGGGAGACCGGCGAGGCGGGGCTGGACGCACTGGCCGCACGGCACGGGTTCGAGGTGGTGCTCGCCGAACTCGGCGAGGCCCGTCCCGAGGACCGCTCCACCGGCGTCCGCATGCGGGAGCGTGCAGGCCAGGACGTCACCGGCGCGCTCGCGGACCCCGACCGGGCCGTCGCGTACCGCGCCCAGGCGCTCCTGACCGACCCCGAACGGCTGCGCGGTCACTTCGCGGAGGCGCCGACCGAGGAGGCGAAGGCGTGGGCCGTGTACGCGCTGCACCGGCTGACCGACGACGCCGCCGAGACCCGGAGGCTGTACGAGGAGCTGGGACGGCCCCGCGTCGAGGTGGCCGGCCTGGACGAGGAACTGCGCGCGGCGATCGTCCACGAGTACGGGCAGTGGTGCGAGGAGCGGAGCGATCCGCGGTGGCGGATCGAGGCCGTCTGCACGGAGCCGCCGTCGCCTTCCGACCCGGCCGAGCGGCTGCTGCGGGCCACGGCCGCCCTCACCGCCGCGGGCCTCGCCCCGGAGCCGCCGGTCTCCTGCGGAGAGTACAACCATCAGGGGGACGGTACGTACGACGTGATCCGCTACGGCGCGAGCGACGGCAGGGTGTACATCAGCACCCTCGGCCGGTTCGCCTCCGATGACGACGACAATCCGGACGTGCGCCACGCCCTCGAATCGGCCGGCTTCCGCTGGATCGACCACGCCGTCGGCTCGATCCGGGTCACCGACCTCGGGGTGTACTACTTCGGCAGCCGCGACCCGCTGGACGTCCGGACTCTGCTCTTCTACTGGCAGGACTAGGGGGGCTTGTCGATCCAGGCTTCCAGGGCCTCCAGGGCCACGGCCGGCTCCTGACCGGGGCGGCCGCCGTCCCGCCCGCGGTGGTGGCGGCGGCCCGCCGCGGGCGCGTGGCGTCAGCGGCGGAGCACCTTGCGGGACACCACGTTGCCGAGCAGTTGCGCCGACTGCACGAGTGCGATCAGGACGAGCACCGTCACCACCATCACCGAGGTGTCGAAGCGCAGGTAGCCGTAGGTCATCGCCAGGTTGCCGACGCCTCCGCCGCCGACCGTGCCGGCCACCGCCGAAAAGTCGATCAGCGCGACGAGCATGAAGGTCAGGCCGAGGACCAGAGGTCCGAGCGCCTCCGGGACGAGCACCGTGAGCAGGATCCGCAGCGGGCCCGCTCCCATCGAGCGTGCCGCCTCGATCACCCCGGGCTCGACGGAGAGCAGATTGGACTCCACGATGCGGGCCACGCCGAACGTCGCGACGACCGTCATCGGGAAGATCGCGGCGTTCGTGCCGATCATCGTGCCGACCACCCCGCGCGTGACCGGGGCGAGCGCGACGATCGCGATGATGAACGGGACGGGCCGGATGATGTTGATGAGCATGCCCAGGACCGCGTGCACGAGCCGGTTCGGCAGGACGCCGCCCTTGCGCGTCGCGTACAGGGTGAGGCCGACCGCCAGTCCGCCGACCGTCGACAGCGCCAGGGTGATCAGGACCATGTAGACGGTCTCGCCGGTGGCGTCGAGAACCTTGGGCCAGAACGTGCTCCAGTCGGCCTTCACCGCGCACCCGCTTCCGCGTGGTCGCAGACGGAGAGCCCGGCGACGACGGCCTCGACCGCGGCGGCTTCCCCGCGCAGTTCCAGCGTGACGCTGCCCAGTGGGCGGCCCCGTACCTCCCCGACGCCTCCGTGGACGAAGGTGAAGTCGACGTCGTGGACGCGCAGGAGCCCCGAGAGGCCGTCCAGGGCGGGGCTGCCGTCGACGACGGGCAGCGTGACCAGGCGGCCGGGGTGGCGGGCGCGCAACTGCTCCAGGAGTCCGGGGTCCGGCTCGCTGTGCTGCGCGGAGCGGACGAAGGCGGCAGTGGTCGAGTGGCGGGGCCGGGCGAAGACCTCGTACACCTCGCCGCTCTCGACCACCTTGCCGTCCTCCATGACCGCGACGCGGTCGCACAGGGTCCGTACGACCTCCATCTCGTGGGTGATGAGGAGGATCGTGACGCCCAGCTCACGGTTGACCCGGCGCAGCAGGGCCAGCACCTCGCCGGTGGTCTGCGGGTCGAGGGCGGAGGTGGCCTCGTCGCACAGGAGGACCTTCGGGCGGGTGGCCAGCGCGCGGGCGATGCCGACGCGCTGGCGCTGGCCGCCGGAGAGCTGTTCGGGGTAGCGCTTCCCGTGGCCGGCGAGGCCGACGAAGTCCAGCGTCTCCTCGGCACGGGCCCGGGCCGCCGAGCGGTCCATGCCGGCGAGGCGCAGCGGGTAGAGGACGTTGCCGAGGACGGTGCGCGAGCGGAACAGGTTGAACTGCTGGAAGATCATGCCGATCTCGCGCCGGACGGTGCGCAGCCGGCGCTCGCCGAGGGCCGAGAGGTCGTGCCCGTCCAGCAGGACGCTGCCCGAGGTCGGCTCCTCCAGGCCGTTGACCAGGCGCAGCAGGGTGGATTTGCCCGCCCCGCTGTGGCCGACGACGCCGAAGACGGTGCCCGCCCCGACGGAGAGGCTGACGCCGTCGACGGCGCGCGCTCCGCCGGGGAACTCCTTGGCGACGTCGCGCAGTTCCACGGCGGCGGTCATCGCTTCAGCTGCTTCTGGATACGGGCGACCTCGGCCTGGAGATCGGCAGCGGGCAGCTCGACGTGGTGGGCGGTGCCGTTGCTGGTGCGGCGGACCTCGTCCTGTACGGCCTGGGAGGCGTAGAGCTTGACGATCTTCTGGTAGTCCTCGTTGTCCTTCTGGTTGGCGCGGGAGGCGATGACGTTGAGGTACGGGACGGACTGCGGGGCGGCGGGGTCGTCCTTGAACAGCGCGGTGTCGGCGTCGATCCCGGCGAGCTCGGCCACCCCGTCGTTGATGATCGCGGCGTCGGTGTCCTTCAGGGTCCGCGGGGTCTGCTGGGCGTTGACCGGGGTGAGCTTGACGTGCTTGGGGTTGGCGGTGATGTCGTCGGGGGTGGCGAAGAGCCCGGCGTCCTTCCGCAGTTCGATGATCTTCGCCTGTTCCAGCACCCGGAGGCCGCGCCCCTGGTTCGCGGGGTCGTTGGGCAGGGCGATCTCGGCCTGGTCGGGGAGGTCCGCGAGCTGCTTGTGCTTGCTGGAGTAGAGGCCGAGGGGAACCACGGTGGTCGCGGCGATGGGGGCGATGTCGGTCTTGTTCTCGGTGTTCGACTGCGCGAGGAAGACCAGGTGCTGGAAGGCGTTGAGCTCGATGTCGCCCGCGCTGAGGGCCTTGTTGGGCAGCGAGTAGTCGTCGAACACGACCGTCTCCACGGTGAGGCCCTCCTTCTTGGCCTCTTTGGCGAGGACGTCCCATTCCGGGGAGTCGCCGGAGACGCCCACCCGGATGCGGTGGGCGTCCGTCTCTCCGGCGCCGCAGCCGGACACGAGGAGCGTGAGGGCGGCGGCGGCGGAGGCGGCGAGCAGGGTACGTCGACGCGGCAGTGCAGAAATCATTGTGTGATCCATGTGCAGAGGAAGAGCCAAACAAGGGATGGATGAATCGTAGATCGAATTCACCTTGTAGCCTTCGAATGCGAGGTTCTGTTCATGATTCTGCAATGAATGGAAGGATTTCGGGTGTTGACTCCGAGTTGAGAGCGATCCTCTCGTTCAGCTCTTCGTCAGGAGGCCGCGGCTGCGCAGTACGTAGCGCTCGATGGGGCTGAAGATGAGGAGGTCGATGGCGATGCCGACGACGAGGATCAGGATGATGGCGAGGAATACGCCGGGGAGGTCGATGTTGTTGCGGCCGTTCTCCAGGAGCTGGCCGAGGCCGAGGCCGAGGTCGGGGGAGGAGGCGATGATTTCGGCGGCCATCAGCGAGCGCCAGGAGAAGGCCCAGCCCTGCTTGAGGCCGGCGAGGTAGCCGGGGAGGGCGGCGGGCATGACGATGTGGCGGGCGCCGCGGAGTCCGGTGGCGCCGAGGGTGCGGCCGGCGCGGAGGTGGAGCGGGGGGATCTGGTCGATGCCGGAGACGAGGCCGTTGGCGATGGAGGGGACGGCGCCGAGGAGGATGACGGTGAACATCATGGCGTCGTTGAGGCCGAACCAGAGGACGGCGGGCGGGACCCAGGCGACGGAGGGCAGGGACTGCAGGCCCTGGAGGATGGGGCCGATCGCGGCGCGGACGAATGTGACGCGGGCGACGAGCAGGCCGAGCGGGGTGCCGATGGCCAGGGCGAGGAGGAAGCCGAGCAGGCCGCGGGAGACGGAGGTCCAGATGACCTCCAACAGGGTTCCGCCCACCCACATCTTGCCGAGGCTGTCCCCCACCGCGCTGAGCGGGGGCAGTTTGCTCTCCTCGGTGATCCCGGTCGAGACGAGTACCTGCCAGACGATGAGCACCAGGCTCACGGCCAGGACCGGGGGGAGGACCTTCTTGACGAGGACTTCGCGGACGGGGGTGCGGTGGGTCTGGACGGCGTCGAGGGCGTCGAGCCCCGCTTCCAGGCCGGCCAGGTCGTCATTCTTGCCCGTGGCCTTCGAAGTGGTGTCAGTGCTGGCCATGGCGGCGGATCTCCCCACGCAGGTGTTCAGTGATCTCGAGGGACAGTTCGGCGACGTCCGCGTCCTCGATGCGGCGCGGCTGGGGGATGTCCACGGTCCATTCCCTGGCGATCCGGCCGGGTCGTGAGGAGAGCAGGACGACGCGCTGGGCGAGGCGGACGGCTTCGCGCACGTTGTGGGTGACGAAGAGGACGGAGAGGTTCGTCTCGTCCCAGATGCGGGTGAGTTCGCCGTGCAGGACGTCGCGGGTGATGGCGTCGAGGGCTGCGAAGGGTTCGTCCATCAGGAGGAGCTGGCTGTCCTGGGCGAGGGCGCGGGCCAGGGCGACGCGCTGGCGCATGCCGCCGGAGAGTTCGTGGACGCGTTTGCCGTGGGAGCCGCCGAGGCGGACGAGTTCGAGGAGGCGTTCGGCCTCGGGGCGGCGTTCGGCCTTGGTCACCCCGCGCAGGCGCAGGGCGAGTTCGATGTTCT
>NZ_JBSGXU010000121.1:0-24779 GCF_053610205.1 Streptomyces sp. NPDC054932
GGCCCGGGCCGGGCCCTGGCGGCCCGGTGGAGAGCGCAGCGGCCGTACGGGCCGCTCGCGCGCATCGCCGGCGGAGCTCAACCGGCGCCGGGGCTCACTCCACGAACAGGCCCCGGGCGGCCGCCCGGGTGTCGAAGGCCTCCAGCCGGGCCTGGGCGTCCGGCAGGGCGTCGGCCATCGACTCCAGCAGCACCCGGCCCAGCAGCATCGGCGCACACGCCGTGTCGAAGGCCAGACCGGTGCCGACCGGCGCCGGAATCAGCAGGTCCGAGTGACGGGCCACCGGCGCGAAGGCCGAGTCGGCGACCGTGACCACGGTCAGGCCGGCCGTCCGCGAGCGTTCCAGCGTGTCCACGACCTCCCGGGGATGGCGGGGCAGCGCGAAGCAGAGCAGCGCCGTGGCCCCGTCGTAGCGCGCCGCGTCGATGCGGTCCTCCAGCATCGAGCCGCCCTCGTCGAGGAGCCGGACGTCCGGGTGCACCTTGGACGCGAAGTACGCGAACCCGCGGGCCTGCGAGGAGGCCGCCCGCAGGCCGAGCACCAGGAGCGGCGTCGAGGCGGCGAGCAGCCGCCCGGCCTCCTGGACCGGCGCGGGATCGGCGAGCATCGCCGCCAGCTGCCGCAGGTTCTCGATCTCGCCCAGGACGGCCTGCTGGTACTCGTTGTACGAGTCCTCGTGCGCGGCCTCGGGCCGCTCGGCGGGAGCCACCTCGCGCAGGTGGCGGCGGAGCGCTGGATATCCGTCGAAGCCGAGCGCCACGGCGAACCGGGTCACCGAGGGCTGGCTCACCCCGGCCAGTTCGGCGAGCTCGACGCTCGACAGGAAGGGCACCTCCGCCGCCCCGCGCACCATGCAGTGCGCGATCCGCCGCTGGGTCGGCGTCAGCCGGTGCCCCTCGAAGAGCTTCTGCAGCCGCGCGGCCGGGCTGTCACTCATCCCGTCCCCTCCGTCCCGGTGAGATATTCAGTCACGGAGCACTCTGCATGCGGTTATGCAGCGGAGCAAGCCGTGCCCGCGATGCGGATAGGGGGGCTATCCCCAGTGCCGGGGCCCGCCGGGGCTTCCTACCGTGGTGTCATGGACGCCCACGCCCAAGAGCTGAAGAAGGAATTCGACGCGACGATGGACGCCCGGCGCGAGCTGGGGCCGGAGTACGAGGCCGCGCTGGTGGACTCGTTCGTCGAGAAGGTCGACACCCAGGTCCGGCGCCGGCTCGCGGAGGAACGCCTGTCCGCGGCCCGCGGCGACGGCCGGTCGCCCGCCGCCGCGGGGGACGGCAACTTCGGCGAACGCTTCGGCTTCGCGATCATCACCCTGGTCCTGGCGATCCCGCTGTCGGCGATCGCCGTGACGCAGGCGGGACTGGCGGGGCTGATCGTCACGTGGATGGGGATCGTGGGCGTGAACTTCATCCACACGAACAAACGCCGCCGCGGCACCCGGGACCCCCGGGACTGACCAACGGGACCGCACGAGCCGGCACGAGGCGCGCCGGAGGTGAACCGAGCCCGCAAAAGAACTGTGCGCGGGGACCGCCGCACCCCCGGTTGCCCGGGGGGCGGGACGACGGCGGTCCCCGCGCAGGACACGGCCGGGTCAGGGCCGTCCGCGTCCGTGGCGTTCGCGCGGTCCGGGAGCCGCTCCGGAGGTGCTCGAACGCCGTTCCGTGGTGCCGGCCGGGTTCCGGTCTCCCGGACTTCCCTGCCGACAACCACCACTGTGCCGGAGCCGTGTTAAGCGGGTGCTGCCGTCACGTGTCATGCCCGTACCGTTTACGCGAAGGCCGCGCCACGGACCGGGCGCCCGGGACGGGAGGCAGGAGGCGGGCCGTGGGCCCGCGCCCTGTCCCCCGAGCGGGCCGCAGGCTACTTCGCGGCCTTGGCCAGGAAGGCCAGCAGGTCCTGGCGGCTCACCACACCGGTGGGCTTGCCCTCGACCAGCACGATCGCCGCGTCCGCCTCGCCGAGCACCGCCATCAGCTCGGACACCGGCTCGCCGGAGCCGACCTGCGGCAGCGGCGAGCTCATGTGCTTCTCCAGCGGGTCGGTCAGGGAGGCCCGCTGCGCGAACAGCGCCGCGAGGAGCTCCTTCTCGACGACGGAGCCGATGACCTCGGCCGCCATCACGTCCGGGTGACCGGCGCCCGGCTTGACGATCGGCATCTGCGAGACGCCGTACTCGCGCAGGACCTCGATGGCCTCGCCGACGGTCTCCTCGGGGTGCATGTGGACGAGGGAGGGAATGCCGCCCTCCTTGTCGTTCAGCACGTCGCCGATGCGCGCGGCGGGGCCGGCCTCCTCCAGGAAGCCGTGTCCCGCCATCCACTCGTCGCTGAAGATCTTGCTGAGGTAGCCGCGGCCGCTGTCCGGCAGCAGGACGACGACGACGTCGTCCGGGCCGAGGCCCTCGGCGGCCTTGAGCGCGGCCACGACGGCCATGCCGCAGGAGCCGCCGACGAGCAGGCCCTCTTCCTTCGCCAGGCGGCGGGTCATCTGGAAGGAGTCCTTGTCGGACACCGCGATGATCTCGTCGGTGACGTTCGGGTCGTAGGCGGTCGGCCAGAAGTCCTCGCCGACGCCCTCGACCAGGTACGGACGGCCGGAGCCGCCGGAGTAGACCGAGCCCTCGGGGTCGGCGCCGATGACCTTGACCTTCCCGCCGCTGACCTCCTTGAGGTAGTTGCCGGTACCGGAGATCGTGCCGCCGGTGCCGACGCCCGCGACGAAGTGGGTGATCTTCCCGTCCGTCTGGTCCCACAGCTCGGGGCCGGTGGTCTCGTAGTGCGAACGGGGGTTGTTCGGGTTGCTGTACTGGTCGGGCTTCCAAGCGCCGGGCTCGCGCGCGAGGCGGTCGGACACGTTGTAGTACGAGTCCGGGTGCTCGGGGTCGACGGCGGTCGGGCAGACCACGACCTCGGCGCCGTACGCGCGCATCACGTTGATCTTGTCCATGGACACCTTGTCAGGGCAGACGAAGATGCACTTGTAGCCCTTCTGCTGGGCCACGATGGCGAGTCCTACACCCGTGTTGCCGCTGGTCGGCTCCACGATGGTGCCACCGGGCTTGAGGGCTCCGCTCTGCTCGGCGGCCTCGATCATCCGTACGGCGATCCGGTCCTTCACGGATCCACCGGGATTGAAGTACTCGACCTTCGCAAGGACGGTGGCCTGCAGGCCTTCGGTCACACGGTTGAGCTTCACCAGCGGGGTGTTGCCGACGAGGCTGATCATCGAGTCGTGGAATTGCACCATGTTCTCCAAGGAGGGGACTCCACGGGTTCTCCGGGAGGTCCGGCCAGAGTATGCCGAAAGGGATTGGCCGACCGTCCCTACGGGGCAGGTAGGGGTCAATGAGGCGCGAGGAGGTGGCCTGAAGGATGTCCAGGGCGAGAACAGCCCGCCGGATCGCGGCGGGGGCGGCGTACGGCGGGGGCGGACTCGGACTGGTCGGGGCCGCCGCCGTCGGGCTGGTGGTGGCCGAGATGCAGTTCGCGAGGCGGGCGGTCGGGTCCGGGCTGCCCGAGCCACCACGTGCCGACGGGCTGTACGGGAGCGAGTTCGGCGGGCCCGAGCAGAGCCCGGGCCCGCTGCGCCTGGGCATGCTGGGTGATTCCACGGCCGCGGGGCTGGGCGTGCGGCGGGCCCGGCAGACTCCGGCGGCCCTGCTGGCCTCCGGGCTGGCGGCGGTGGCCGAGCGGCCGGTGGAGCTGCGCAACGTGGCCCTGTCGGGGGCCATGTCGGACGATCTGGACCGGCAGGTCGGCCTGCTGCTGGACGGCATCGGGCCGGCCCCGGACGTCTGCGTGATCATGATCGGCGCGAACGACGTGACGCGCCGGATGCCGCCGACCCAGTCGGTGCGGCTGCTGACCTCGGCCGTCCGCAGGCTGCGCATGGCCGGCGCCGAGGTCGTCGTGGGCACCTGCCCGGACCTCGGCACGATCGAGCCGGTGTACCAGCCGCTGCGCTGGCTGGCGCGCCGGGTCTCGCGCCAGCTGGCCGCCGCGCAGACCATAGGAGTGGTCGCGCTGGGCGCCCGTACGGTCTCCATGGGGGACCTGCTGGGCCCGGAATTCGCCGCGAACCCGCGCGAGATGTTCGGCCCGGACTCCTACCACCCGTCGGCGGAGGGGTACGCGACGGCCGCCATGGCGGTGCTGCCGACCCTGTGCGCGGCGCTCGGGCTGTGGCCGGAGTCGGACCGGCTGGACGTGTCCCGGGACGAGGACATGCTGCCGGTGGCGAAGGCCGCGTCGGCCGCGGCGGGCCAGGCGGGTACGGAGGTCACGGCGGCCCGCGGCCCCTGGGTCCTGCTCAAGCACCGCCGCCGGCGGCGGGTGCCGGCCACCGACCCGGCCCAGACCGCGGCGCCCTGAGAAGGGCGTTGCGGGGCGAGTGCGGCCCGTGTCACACGCCCCGGCCGGTGACCTGGACCGTACGGGGCGGTAACTTCGCATGCGGTCCCGCAACGACGCACCCCTTGGAGTCCCGATGCCCGAAGCCGTCATCGTTTCCACCGCCCGCTCCCCGATCGGGCGGGCCGGCAAGGGCTCCCTCAAGGACGTCCGCCCGGACGACCTGACCGCGACGATCATCCAGGCCGCCCTGGCCAAGATCCCCGAGCTGGACCCGCGCCAGATCGACGACCTGATGCTCGGCTGCGGCCTTCCCGGCGGCGAGCAGGGTCACAACCTGGCCCGCATCGTGGCCGTGCAGATGGGCATGGACTACCTGCCGGGCACCACGATCACCCGCTACTGTTCCTCCTCGCTCCAGACCTCCCGCATGGCGCTGCACGCCATCAAGGCGGGCGAGGGCGACGTCTTCATCTCCGCGGGCGTCGAGACGGTCTCCCGGTTCGCGAAGGGCTCCTCGGACGGCCTGCCGGACACGCACAACCCGCTCTTCGGCGATGCGGAGGCCCGTACGGCCGCCGTCGCGCAGAGCGAGGGCTCCTCGTGGCGCGACCCGCGCGCGGACGGCCTGATTCCGGACGCCTACATCTCGATGGGGCAGACCGCCGAGAACCTGGCCCGCCTCAAGGGCGTGACCCGTCAGGACATGGACGAGTTCGGCGTGCGTTCGCAGAACCTCGCGGAAGAGGCCATCAAGAACGGCTTCTGGGCCCGCGAGATCACCCCGGTCACCACCCCGGACGGCCTGGTCGTCTCCGCGGACGACGGCCCGCGCGCCGGCGTGACCCTGGAGGGCGTGCAGGGCCTCAAGCCCGTCTTCCGCCCCGACGGCCTGGTCACGGCCGCCAACTGCTGCCCGCTCAACGACGGCGCCGCGGCGCTGGTCATCATGAGCGACACCAAGGCCCGCGAGCTGGGCCTGACCCCGCTGGCCCGGATCGTCTCCACCGGTGTCACCGGCCTCTCCCCCGAGATCATGGGCCTGGGCCCGGTCGAGGCGTCGAAGCAGGCCCTGAAGCGGGCCGGCCTCACGGTCGGCGACATCGACCTCTTCGAGATCAACGAGGCCTTCGCGGCCCAGGTCATCCCGTCGTACCGGGACCTGGAGATCCCGCTGGAGAAGCTGAACGTCAACGGTGGGGCCATCGCGGTCGGTCACCCGTTCGGGATGACCGGTGCGCGCATCACCGGCACCCTGATCAACAGCCTGCAGTTCCACGACAAGCAGTTCGGCCTCGAGACGATGTGCGTGGGCGGCGGCCAGGGCATGGCCATGGTGATCGAGCGCCTGAGCTGAGCCGTAGCGGAGGGTAGGGGCTGCCCTGAGGCACGAGGGGCGGCACCTGCCCGCAGCGGTGGCGAAGGTCAGCGCGACCGAAGAAGCGAGCGCCTGAGCTGAGCCACGGCTGAGCCCGGCCGATTGGATCAAGAGCGGCCCCAGGTGCCGCAAGGGATCCGGCCGGATCCCTTGCGGCGTACTGACACCGAATCCAACCCGGTCGCGGCCGACCTGTGACCAAATTTCCCCCAGGATGTGACCTATCTCCTGGGGGATCGGTGTTTACGCAGGTCAAAGCCAGTACAGGTGGTGCGTGTGTGACCAAAGCCCTGTCCATTTCGTGACGTAATGCACTGCACGCCATTCCCAGGCCGGGACACTCTGATGTAGGAAGTCGGGGGATCGAATCACCTCAGGAGTTAGTCAGTGAGCGCCATGTCTCTTGCCCTGCTGCTGACCACGGCCGCTGCCACGGCCGTGGGCGCTGCTGCGCTGCACGCCGTCCATGGTCTGCGCAAGCAGGTCGCCGCCCTGCGCACTGAGCTTTCGGTGCCGGTCCACCCCCGCGGTGCGACCGTCCCGCACGCCCGCAGCGCCGTGGAGTCCCCCGCCGCGGAGATACGAGCCGCCGTGGCCGAAGCCCTCGCCGAGGAGCGCGAGCGCGAGCTGGCCGAGGCGCGTGCCTTCTGGGCCGCGCAGGAGGCCCGCGACGCCGCCGACGCCCCCTCGCTGCTGGGCGGTCTGCCCGGCCTCGGCGAGGACAGCCCTGTCTTCCTGCCCCGGCAGGCCGACCTGGTGGGGCTGGAGCCCGTACTCGGCGAGGAGATCCTCGACGAGCTTCCCGGGTATCCCGAGGATTCGGCCGAGCTGGCCGCCGCGCGCCGGCGCCACCCCTCGCACCCCGACTTCGTACCGGTCCAGGCCTCGCACCCCGGCGCCGACCACGAGCGGACCGTGAACCGCCTGGAGGAGCTCGCGGAGGCCCGTACGGCCCTCGCGGACGTCCGGCCGGGCCCGCTGGGCACCCTCGACGTGTACGTCTTCACCGACGGCACGACGCTGTGCATGACCCCCGGGCACCGGGAGACCGCGGAGCGCCTCGCCGAGGCCCTGCGCTCGGGCACCGCGCCGGTCCTGCTGGGCGGTTCGGGCATCTCCGGCGCCTACGCGCTGACCTTCTCCTGCGGCGACTCCGAGGACCCCGACAGCAACGTCTACATCCTCGCGGACCGCGTCATCGCATCGCTCTGATCTCCGCCTGCTCCACCAGCCGCACGGCCTCGTCCAGCACCTCGGACGGGGCCTTCGCGCCGTCCGGGGCCGCGGCGGCGGCGCGCAGCGCCTCGGCGAGGTCCAGCCCGGTCACCGCCACCTGGTCACCGACCACGAAGATGCCGGCGTCCGGCACCTCCTTCGGCGCCTGCCCGGGCGTCTCGATCCGCTGGGCCCGTACGGAGAGTTCGCGGGCCAGGTCCAGCGCCGCGGCGGCGGCGCCCTGCTGCAGACGGCTCTGCGGCGCGGCCCGCAGCCGGTCGGCGAAACGTTCCACGACGGCGGTCAGGGGCGAAGTATCAAGCACGCGGCCGACCCTACGCGCCGTCCGGGCACCATTGCCAACGGGCGAACTCTCCGGCACGGTGGCGTGAAGGGAACAGCACGGCAAACCTTCCGGAGGCGCCCATGTCCGTAGAGTTCTCCGAGCAGACCCACCGCAACATGATCGACAGAATCCCCCTGACCACCGGTCGTGAACTCTCCGACTGGCTCCGTACCGTGGACGACGGCCCCTCCCTCGTCCGGTTCGAGGAGAAGGTCAGCTGGCTGCGCGGCGCGCACGAGCTGTCGTACGGCCAGGCCAAGGCGATCATCCACGAGTACGACCTGCGCAGAGCCGCGCGCCGGTTCGGCTGACCCCTTCCCCCGATCGCGTTCCCCCGGGGCCTGTCGTCGACGTCCCCCGAATGCGGGAAGGCCCCGCGAGCGGTGTGCTCGCGGGGCCTTCCCCATGCTGTGCGCAGGCCGGTGGCCGGCCTGCGGGTCCTGCTAGTCGTCGCCCGAGAGGATCGAGAAGATGCGCAGCATCTCCACGTAGATCCAGACCAGGGTCATGGTGAGGGCGAAGGCCGCCAGCCAGGCCTCCTCGCGGGGGGCACCGTAGGTGATGCCATCCTCGACCTGCTTGAAGTCGAGGGCGAGGAAGCAGGCGCCGAGGATGACTCCGATGGCGCCGAACAGGAGGCCGAGGCCGCCGCTGCGGAAGCCGAGGCCGTCACCGCCGCCGAAGACCGCGAACAGCGTGTTCACGAGCATCAGCAGGATGAAGCCGAGGGTGGCCGCCATCACGAAGCCGTAGAAGCGGCGGGTGACGCGGATCCAGCGCATCTTGTACGCGAAGAGCACGGCGGCGAAGACGCACATCGTGCCCATCACGGCCTGCATGACGACGCCGGGGCCGAGGTACGTGCTGACGGCCGCGCTGATGACGCCGAGGAAGACACCCTCGAACGCCGCGTACGCCATGATCAGAGCCGGGACGGGCTTGCTCTTGAAGGACTGGATCATCGCGAAGACGAAGGCGATCAGGCCCGCGCCGATGGCGATGCCGTACGACATGCCGAGGTTGTCCGGGTCGACCGGAAGCAGCGCCCAGGAAAGGGCAGCCGTCACGATGAGCGTGCCGAGCGTCATGGCCGTACGGCTCACGACGTCGTCCATGGTCATCACGTTGGCGCGGGCCGGGGCCTGCGGCATGCCGGTGGTCGGGTCGGTCGCGTACGGGTTCGTCGCGTACGGGTTGGTCCCGGCCTGCTGCGGCTGCGCGTCAAAGCCCGCGTAGCCACCGTTGTCGCGGCTGAACCCCCGTCGCGAGAAGACCGGGTTACTGCTCCTCATCTCACTCCTCCGTGGCCACCGAGCGCGGCCTTGCATCAAGAGTAATGCGCTCGCAAAGAAAGCACCCTACTGCTGGAGGAGGATCTTAGGAGAAGGCGTCGCGAAGCGCAGGGGATAAAGAGGCGAGCTCCGCGAGAGCTGCGGAGTGCCCGGAGCCGGACTTGAACCGGCACGGCCCGAAGGCCAGCGAGGTTTAAGCTCGCCGTGTCTGCATTCCACCATCCGGGCAAGGCGTGGCGGCCCCCGTAAAAAAGCCTTGAACGCTGAGCCGAGCCTATCCGGAACACCCCGCCCGCCGATCGGCCGCCTATCCGATGTTGTCTGATTTTATTGGCGCTTGAGGGTTCGTCAGACCCGAGAATGCGCGGTGGGCCCGTCCTGGACGGCGATCACCACCTGTACGGGAATGACGGGATTTCGACGGCCCGCGCCACCCCGCGCGCCACCCTCCGCGCCACCCCGGGTCGCGGCCCGGCGATCAGGGCTCCTGTCATACCAGAGGAGGAGACGCACCCGCCCGCAGTCAGACTCCAGTGGGCCGGGGAACAGGCACGGCGGCTGATCCGCGACGGGGATGCCCGCGGCGAGGATGGAAACGTCCCCGCACAGCAGACCGAGGAGCCGTCCCGTGACCACCATGAACTACGCCCCGCACACCGCCCAGGCCGTGGCCGCCCGCGCCACCGGCCTCTCCAAGGTGTACGGCCAGGGCGAGACCCAGGTGGTCGCCCTCAAGAACGTCAGCGTCGACTTCGCGCAGGGGCAGTTCACCGCGATCATGGGCCCCTCGGGCTCCGGCAAGTCCACTCTGATGCACTGCGTCGCCGGCCTGGACACCTTCTCCGCGGGCTCCGTCCGCATCGGCGACACCGAGCTGGGCAGCCTCAAGGACAAGCAGCTCACCCAGCTCCGCCGGGACAAGATCGGCTTCATCTTCCAGGCGTTCAACCTGCTGCCGACCCTGACGGCCCTGGAGAACATCACGCTCCCCATGGACATCGCCGGCCGCAAGCCCGACAAGCAGTGGCTGGACGCCGTGATCAGCATGGTCGGCCTCTCCGAGCGGCTGTCCCACCGTCCCACCCAGCTCTCCGGCGGCCAGCAGCAGCGCGTGGCCGTGGCCCGCGCCCTGGCCTCCCGCCCCGAGATCATCTTCGGCGACGAGCCCACCGGAAACCTCGACTCCCGCTCCGGCGCCGAGGTCCTCGGCTTCCTGCGCAACTCGGTGCGCGAGCTCGGCCAGACCGTGGTGATGGTCACCCACGACCCGGTCGCCGCCTCCTACGCGGACCGCGTCATCTTCCTCGCCGACGGCGAGATCGTCGACCAGATGCTCAGCCCCACCGCCGACGGCGTGCTGGACCGTATGAAGGCCTTCGACGCCAAGGGCCGCACCAGCTGATCCGGGCCACTTCCGAAGCCCTCCTCCAGACTTCCAGCCCCAGGACTCACATCCCATGTTCCGTACCGCCCTGCGCAACGTCCTCGCGCACAAGGCCCGGCTGCTGATGACGGTGCTCGCCGTCACCCTCGGCGTCGCCTTCGTCTCCGGCACCCTCGTCTTCACCGACACCCTCAAGAAGTCCCTCTCCGGCCAGACCGCCAAGAGCTACGAGGGCGTGGCCGTCTCCGTCACCTCGTACGGCCAGGGCCGCAACGAGCAGGGCCAGAAGGAGGGCGAGCCCGGCCTCGGCCAGCAGACCCTCGACAGGATCAAGGCCCTCCCGGGCGTCGACACCATCTCCGGCCGCGTCTCCGGCTTCGCCGGTGTGGGCGACGAGAACGGCAAGCTGATCGGCTCCGGCTGGTCCAACCAGGGCGCCAACTACACGCCCGTCAAGGACGGCAAGGACCCGCACTACACCTTCGTCCAGGGCGCCGGCCCGGCCAAGGCCGGCGACGTCGCGCTCGACAAGGCCACCGCCGACAAGGGCAAGTACAAGGTCGGCGACAAGATCCGCGTCGCCACCAACGGCCCGGTCAAGGAGTACAGCCTCGCCGGCGTCTTCACGACCGAGGACGGCGCCGTCCAGGCCGGTGGCAGCCTGGTGCTCTTCGAGACCAAGGTCGCCCAGGAGCTCTACCTCAAGCCCGGCTACTTCCAGGAGCTGTCGGTCGGCGCCAAGAGCGGCGTCTCCGCCGACAAGCTGCTCGCCGACATCAAGCCGCTGCTCGACGAGAAGATGACCAAGGCGCAGACCGGCGCGGCGCTCGCCAAGGAGCAGGCCAAGGAGATCGAGAAGGGCCTCGGTCAGCTGGGCACCATGCTGCTCGTCTTCGCCGGCATCTCGCTCTTCGTCGGCATCTTCCTGATCTACAACACCTTCACCATGCTGGTCACCCAGCGCACCAAGGAGCTGGCCCTGCTGCGCGCCGTCGGCGCCAACCGCGGTCAGGTCATGCGCTCGGTGCTCGCCGAGGCCCTGGTCGTCGGCCTCGTGTCCGCCGCCATCGGCCTGCTCAGCGGCGTCGGCCTGGCGGTGGCCATGCGCTCCGTGATCGGTTCCATGGGCGCCAAGCTGCCGGGCGGCGCCATCGTGATCGCTCCGGGCACCGTCATCGCGGCCCTGGTCATCGGCGTCCTGGTCACCACCCTCGCCGCCCTGCTGCCCGCCTGGCGCACCGGCCGGATCGCCCCGGTCGCCGCCATGGGCAGCGCCCACCTGCCGGCCAGCTCGAAGTCCCTGGTCGTGCGCAACGTCCTCGGCTCGATCATCAGCGTCCTCGGCATCGGTCTGGTGCTGCTCGGCGTGTCCTCGGGCGGCAACTCCGGCCGCATGACCATCGGTGCGGGCTCCTTCTTCATGCTCATCGGCATGATCGTGCTGCTGCCGCTGCTCTCCCGGCCGGTCATCGGCGCCGTCCGCCCGCTGCTGCAGAAGGTGTTCGGCGTCCCCGGCAAGCTGGCCTCCCAGAACGCCGTCCGCAACCCGCGCCGCACCGCCGTCACCGCCGCCTCCCTGGCGATCGGCCTGACCCTGGTCACCACCCTGTCGGTGCTCGGCATCACCATCGGCAAGGTCGTCGACCGCATGAGCACCGAGAAGCTCAAGGCGGACTACCGGGTCTCCATGGCCTCGGACATGGGCGGCCTCGACAAGTCGGTGGCCGAGACCCTGGCCAAGGCCCCCGGCATCAAGGCCGTCTCCCCGCAGGCGTCCGGCTTCTTCCTCGTCGACGGCGACTTCCGGGCCGCCTCCGGCGTCAACCCGGCCACCATCGGCCAGCTGCTCAACGTCGAGGTCCTCAGCGGCTCGCTCGACGGCCTCGGCAAGGGCGAGATCGCGGTCGCCGAGAAGACCGCCAAGAGCGCGAACCTCACGGTCGGCAAGGCGATCAAGCTGCAGTACGACGACGGCCAGGAAGCGTCCGTCAAGGTCGGCGCGGTCTTCAAGGACATGGAGGGCCTGCTCTCCCCCTACGTCATCGACAACAAGATCCTCAGCGAGCACAGCGAGGAGCAGTACGTCCGCGAGGTCTACGTCAACGTGGACGGCGGGGCGTCCAAGGCCGCCCAGCAGAAGGTCGTCGACGCCCTCGGCAAGAACCCGGCCATCACCGTCGCCACCCAGCAGGACATGCGCAACGAGATGGGCGGCATGATCAACACGATGCTGAACATCATGTACGGCCTGCTCGGCATGGCACTGATCATCTCGGTGCTCGGTGTCGTCAACACCCTGGCGATGTCCGTCTTCGAGCGGACCCAGGAGATCGGCATGCTGCGGGCCATCGGCCTCGACCGCAGCCGGGTCAAGAACATGATCCGCCTGGAGGCCGTGGTCATCTCGCTCTTCGGCGCGGTCCTGGGCGTCGTCATCGGTGTCTTCCTCGCCTGGGCGGTCGGCACCACGCTGGCGAAGGCCATGCCCAACTACGAGCTGGTCCTCCCGTGGGACCGGATCGGCATCTTCCTCCTGCTGGCCGCCGTGGTCGGCGTCCTGGCCGCCATGTGGCCGGCGCGCAGCGCCGCCCGCCTGAACATGCTCACCGCCATCAAGACGGAGTAGCACCGCGGCAGCGGCGAGGACACGCAAGGGCCCCGGGGCAACACGCCCCGGGGCCCTTGCCCTTTTCCCGGCCCTGGCCCTGGCCCTGGCCCTCGCCCTGCTAGACCGTTTCTGCGTCCCAGGTGCGCAGCCGGAGCGGCAGCCGTGCGTCCCCGGCGGCCGTGGGCCGTACCGCGAGCACCTGGTTGACCCCGAGCCTGCCCCGCTCGAAGCCGAGGGCGCAGGCCGCCATGTAGAGCTGCCAGACCCTCGCCCGGCCGGGCGAGGTCAGCCGTACGGCCTCGGCCCAGTGCTCCTGCAGGCGGGCCACCCAGGCCCGCAGGGTCAGCCCGTAGTGCTCGCGCAGCGCCTCCACGTCGCGGACCTCGAAACCGGCCCGCTCCAGCTCGCCGACGGTGGTGCCGAGGGGGGAGAGCTCGCCGTCGGGGAAGACGTAGGCGTCGATGAACTCGTCGATCCGGTACTCCTCTTCGTCCGGCTCCGGCGGGCGGGCGATCTGGTGGTTCAGCAGCCGGCCGCCGGGGCGCAGCAGGGCGTGCAGGGTGCGGGCGTAGTCGCGGTAGCGGTCGGCGCCGACGTGTTCGGCCATACCGATGGAGGAAATGGCCTCGTACGGCCCGTCCTTGACGTCCCGGTAGTCCTGGATCCGGATCTCCACGAGGCCGGTCAGTCCCTCGTCGGCGACCCGTTTACGGGCGTACACGGCCTGCTCGCGGGAGAGCGTGACGCCGGTGACCCGGACGCCGTACTCGCGGGCCGCGTGCAGCGCCATGGAGCCCCAGCCGCAGCCGACGTCGAGCAGCCGGTCCCCGGGCCGCAGCGCGAGCTTGCGGCAGACCAGGTCGAGCTTGTCGTACTGGGCCTGCTCCAGGGTGGAGCCGGGGCTCCAGTAGGCGCAGGAGTACACCATCGAGGGGCCGAGCACCCGCTCGTAGAAGTCGTTGCCGACGTCGTAGTGGTGACTGACGGCCCGGCGGTCACGGACCTTGCTGTGGCGCGGTCCGGCCCGCCGGACCGCCTCCTCCACGGGCGGCGCCGGCGGCGGCAGCGGTCCGGCGAGGGCGATCAGCTCGCGCGCGGCGGCCCGGTGGGCGGGGTCGCGCCACCTCGCCCCCGGCAGGCCGGACAGCGCGGGCAGTCCGGCGCGGCGAGCGATGTCCCCGAGGGCCGCGAACGGCCCGGGCCCGCCCTGCGCCGTGGAGACCGTGGGACCGACCGGCGGCAGGTCCTGCCGCCGTTCCCACAGCAGGCCCGCCACCCGGTCCAGCAGGTCGAACAGGTCGCCCTCGACCGTCACTTCTCCCGCCACCCATGCGCGGGCCAGGCCCAGCTCGCCGGGCCTCCACAGCATCCGCCGCACGGCGCGGCGGTCGTGGATCACGAGCACGGGGCCGTCGGGCGGGCCCGCCTCGCTGCCGTCCCAGGCCCGGACGCGCACCGGCAGCGGGGCGCCCAGCAGTGTCTCGGCAACAACGGCGAGCCGCGGCGCGGCGTCGGTCATGGCGCACCTCCACAAAAGCTCCGACCCCTCCGTCTACCCATCCCGGGCGCCGGGTACGCCGAAGGGGCCGCCCGCACCACGGATGGCGGGCGGCCCCTTCGGGGTCGTGCAGTCGTACAGGTGAAGCCGGTGGAGCAGGTGGACCTCAGGTCCTGCCGGTCGGACCGGTCAGGATGCCTTGGCCTTCGCGGCCGGGGCAGCGGCGGCGGCCGGGGCCGGCGCCGGCTTGGCGGCCTCGTAGAACTCCTCGCGGGGAGTCTCCAGCGCACCGAGGGAGACGACCTCGCGCTTGAGGAACATGGCGAGGGTCCAGTCGGCGAAGACGCGGATCTTGCGGTTCCAGGTGGGCATGGCCATACCGTGGTAGCCACGGTGCATGTACCAGGCCAGCCGGCCCTTGAGCTTGATCTTCGTCTTGCCCATGACGATCATCGCGACGCCCTTGTGGAGGCCGAGGCCCGCCACCGCACCCTTGTTGGAGTGCGAGTACTCGGTCTGCGGGAAGCCCCGCATGCCCGAGATGACGTTGTCGCCGAGGACCTTGGCCTGACGCAGCGCGTGCTGGGCGTTCGGCGGGCACCAGGCGTTCTCGACGCCGGCCTTGCGGGACGCGACGTCCGGAACCTGGGCGTTGTCGCCGGCGGTCCAGATGTAGTCCGTGCCCGTGACCTGGAGGGTCGGCTGGGCGTCCACGTGGCCGCGGGGGCCCAGCGGCAGGCCGTAGCGGGCCAGCACCGGGTTCGGCTTGACGCCGGCGGTCCACACGATGGTGTTGGAGTCGACCTCGAGGCCGTTCTTCAGCACCACGTGGCCGTCCACGCAGGAGTCCATGGAGGTGTTGAGGTAGATCTCGATGCCGCGGGACTCGAGGTGCTCCTTGCCCCAGGTGCCGAGCTTGGGCCCGACCTCGGGAAGGATCTTGTCGGCCGCGTCGACCAGGATGAAGCGCATGTCCTCGCGCTTGATCGTGGAGTAGTACTTCGCGGCGTCGCGGGCCATGTCCTCGACCTCACCGATGGTCTCCGCACCGGCGAAGCCGCCGCCGACGAAGACGAAGGTGAGGGCCTTGCGGCGGACGTTCTCGTCCGTCGTGGACTCGGCCTTGTCGAGCTGCTCGAGGACGTGGTTGCGCAGGCCGATGCCCTCTTCGACGCCCTTCATACCGATGCCCTGTTCGGCGAGGCCGGGGATCGGGAAGGTGCGGGAGACGGCGCCGAGCGCGATCACCAGGTAGTCGAAGGGCAGCTCGTACGCCTCGCCGACCAGCGGCGTGACGACGGCGACCTTGCGGTCCTGGTCGATGCTGGTGACCCGGCCGGTGAGAACCTCTGCCTTGGGCAGCACGCGTCGCAGCGGGACGACGACGTGCCGAGGCGAGATGCTGCCTGCGGCCACTTCAGGGAGGAAGGGCTGGTAGGTCATGTACGAGCGCGGGTCGACGACCGTGACGGTCGCCTCGCCGTAGCGCATCTTCTTCATGATGCGCTTGGCTGCGTACAGGCCTACGTACCCACCTCCTACAACGAGGATCCTGGGACGCTCCGTGGTGCTCATGGAACGAGTATCCAGCACCCAAAGGGGTGTCGCTCGTGAGCCCCTTCACAAGGACTCAGAGACCCTCTGCTACACTCCGCCGCCCACGTGACGGAGGTCATGACGCGCGACGGGAACCACACGGTGTCCGGAGTCGTTGTTCACCCGTCCTGAACTGGCCTCCAAGGCCTGAACCGGACTGGACCACAGGGGTTCGTCCATACCTCTGACGCGGAAGCGATCGCCTCCGCCGATCGCACGAACGCACACGAAAAAGGGTCTGCGGGCCTCCGGAAGGGCCCAAAGGACCCTTCCATTGACCCGACAGACCCTTTTTCCTTGTGAAGAACTTCACGAAGTTCGTGTGGATCACCGGCCCAAAGGCCCTCCACAAGCTGCTTCGAAGGTCGTTCAGGCGATGGACCAAGCGATTCCATCGAGGATGTCGTGCTCCGACACGACAACCTCGGAAGCGCCGATGCGCTCCATGATCGCCAGCAGCACCAGTGCGCCCGCCCCGATCACGTCCACCCGGCCCGGATGCATCACGGGGATCGCCGCGCGCTCGGCGTGCGTCTGCGTCAGCATCCGCTCGCTGATCTCCCGGACCTGCTCGTAGGAGATCCGGGAGTGGTGGATGGCCGACGAGACGTACTCCGGCAGCCCCAGCGCGATCCCTGCGACCGTGGTCACCGAGCCGGCCAGGCCCACCAGGGTGCGCGCCTCGGACAGCGGCACGCTTTCGGCCGCCAGGTCCAGGGCCGCCTCGATGTCGGCCCGGATCGCGGCGACCTGCTCCGCGGTCGGCGGATCCGTGACGACCCCGTCCACCACCAGGTGGCGCTCGGTCATCCGGACGCAGCCCACGTCCACGGAGCGGGCGGCGCGGACGTGGTCCTCGCCGACCACGAACTCGGTCGAGCCGCCGCCGATGTCCACCACCAGGAACGGCCGCTGCACGGGGGTCCCCCCGGACGAAGTCCGGGGGAGCTCGTGCGCCGTGAGCTCCTTGGTGGCGCCGGTGAAGGAGAACTCCGCCTCCTGGCCACCGGAGATGACCTCGGGCTCGACGCCCAGGATGTCCAGGACGCCCCGGACGAAGTCGTCCCTGTTCTCGGCGTCCCGGGAGGCGGAGGTCGCCACGAAGCGCACCCGCTCCGCGCCGAACTCCTTGATGACCCCCGCGTACTCGCGGCAGGCGGCGAAGGTGCGCTCCAGCGCCTCCGGGGCCAGGCGCCCGGTCCGGTCCACGCCCTGACCGAGCCGGACGATGGTCATCCGGCGGTCCAGCTCGACCAGATCGCCGGTCGCCGGGTCACAGTCCGCCACGAGCAGCCGGATGGAGTTCGTACCGCAGTCGATGGCGGCGACACGGGTCACGCCTGCTGCTCCTCGTCGTCCGCCTTCTCCCCGCACGGGGTGACGCAGGCGCCCTTGGCCCACCACTCGGGCAGCATCGCGAGGGCCTCGTCGCCGAACGGGTTCACACCGGGACCGGCGGCCAGGGAGTGGCCGACCAGCACGTGCAGGCACTTCACCCGGTCCGGCATGCCTCCGGCGCTCGGGAAGCCCTGGAGCACCTCGATGGCGTCGCGGCGCCGGATGTAGTCCTCGTGCGCGGCCTGGTAGGCGGCGGCGAGCTCCGGGTCCCCGGCGAGCCGGGCCTGCATCTCCTTCATCACGCCGTTGGCCTCCAGCGTGCCGATCGCGGAGGCCGCGCGCGGGCACGTCAGGTAGTACAGCGTCGGGAAGGGGGTGCCGTCGGGGAGCCGCGGGGCGGTCTCCACCACGTCCGGCTGCCCGCAGGGGCAGCGGTGCGCGATGGCGCGCAGCCCGCGCGGCGGGCGGCCGAGCTGCTGCTCGAACGCCTCGATGTCCGCGTCGGTCGGCTCGGTCCGGTCGGTCTGGGGCGGGGGCGTCTGCATGCCTGGAGGAAGTCTCTTCGTTCGCGGTTCTTATGACGGACAGATGTGCTGGGTTGCGGTTCAGTCGCCGGGGCGGTCGGCCTTGTCGACGCCGTCCCAGACGTTGGAGTACCAGGGACGGTCGGAGCCGGCGTGGCCGGTCCGGTGCGGCTCCGGGGGCTGGGCGCCGGGGTCGCTCATGATGTAGCCGATCTCCCCCGGGCGCAGGAAGTGCAGGTGCTTGCGCGCCTGCTGCTCCGCGTAGGCGTCGTCCTGCCAGCGGGCCTTCTCGTCGCGGAGCCGCTCCAGGCGGTCCCGCGCGGTCGCGGCGGCCCGCTGCTGCTCCGCGATCTCCGAGCGCTGGGAGACGTACTGGCGCATCGGATACGCGAGGGCGACGACCAGCGTACAGAGGACGAGCACCAGGAGCGCGGCGCGGCCGGTGAGCCGGCTGCGGCGGACCTGACGCCTCGACTGCGACCGGTAGACGTGGGCGGCGGTCCGCTCTCCGAGCTGCTTGAGCCTGGTCGCGGTGGAGAAGGTGGAGAACCGATCCCGGTTCCCGGCCATTGGTCCGCCTCCCCTAGGTACGCACTACGCAATACGTCCCCGCACACGGTACGGGACCGAGTGCGGGGACGTACGGAGGCCAGCCCCTCAGGGGGGTGATTAGCCCTTGAAGCGCGGGAAGGCGGAGCGGCCCGCGTACACGGCGGCGTCGTCGAGGATCTCCTCGATGCGCAGCAGCTGGTTGTACTTGGCGACGCGGTCCGAGCGGGCCGGGGCGCCGGTCTTGATCTGACCGCAGTTCACGGCGACGGCGAGGTCGGCGATGGTGACGTCCTCGGTCTCACCGGAGCGGTGGGACATCATGCACTTGAAGCCGTTGCGCTGGGCCATCTCGACGGCGTCCAGGGTCTCGGTCAGCGAACCGATCTGGTTCACCTTCACGAGCAGGGCGTTCGCGGAGCCCTCCTCGATACCGCGGGCCAGACGCTCCGGGTTGGTGACGAACAGGTCGTCACCGACGATCTGGACCTTGGCGCCGAGGCGGTCGGTGATGACCTTCCAGCCGGCCCAGTCGTCCTCGAACAGCGGGTCCTCGATGGAGACCAGCGGGTACGCCTCGACGAGCTCGGCGTAGTAGTCGGTCATCTCGGCGGCCGAGCGGGACTGGCCCTCGAACTCGTACTTGCCGTCCTTGTAGAACTCGGACGCGGCGACGTCGAGCGCGAGCGCGATGTCCTTGCCCGGGGTGTAGCCGGCCTGCTTGATGGCCTCGACGATGAGGTCGAGCGCGGCGCGGTTGGACTCCAGGTTCGGGGCGAAGCCGCCCTCGTCGCCCAGGCCGGTGGACAGGCCCTTGGTGTGCAGGACCTTCTTGAGGGTGTGGTAGACCTCGGCACCCCAGCGCAGCGCCTCGGAGAAGGACTCCGCGCCGATGGGGGCGATCATGAACTCCTGGATGTCCACGTTGGAGTCGGCGTGCGACCCACCGTTGAGGATGTTCATCATCGGAACGGGCAGCAGGTGCGCGTTCGGACCGCCGAGGTAGCGGAAGAGCGGAAGGTCCGAGGCCTCGGACGCGGCGTGCGCGACGGCCAGGGACACGCCGAGGATGGCGTTGGCGCCGAGCGAGCCCTTGTTGTCGGTGGCGTCCAGGTCGAACATGGCCTGGTCGATCAGGCGCTGCTCGGTGGCGTCGTAGCCGACGAGCTCCGGGCCGATCTGCTCGATGACGGCGAGGACGGCCTTCTCGACACCCTTGCCGAAGTAACGGTTGGGGTCACCGTCACGCAGCTCGATGGCCTCGAATGCACCGGTGGAGGCGCCGGACGGGACTGCAGCACGGCCGGTGCTGCCATCGTCGAGGCCCACCTCGACCTCGACCGTGGGGTTGCCTCGGGAGTCCAGGATTTCCCGGGCTACGACGACGTCGATGGACGGCACGAGCATCTCCTTCTGGGATGTGACGCTGAGTGTGCGGTGGCGTGTCAGGCCGTGGGATGGCCTTGCCGCCTAGAGCCTAACCGGCTCCGGGCACTCGGCCGCCCGACCGCCCGGACCCTGGGACGAAAAAGAGGCCGAATACCCCTCTTCCGGGACATACGTCTCATGATCATCGGCGTTCGGCGGCCGCGCGCAGCACCGCCCGGCGCGTGGAGCACGCGCCGGGCGGTGGACATCCTGCACACGGTCAGCTGACGCCGTGTACACGTTCTGCGGCCGTTGCCGCAGTGTTCAGCTGAGCTTGAGCTTCTGACCCGGGAAGATCAGGTCGGCGTCCGAGACGATGTCCTTGTTCAGCTCGAAGAGCTTCTCCCAGCCGCCCTTGACGCCGTTGGCCTCGGCGATGGTGCCCAGGGTGTCGCCCGGCTTGACCTCGTACGAGCCGTTGCCGGTCTTCGGCGCGGCCGGAGCCGCGGCGCGCTCGGAGCGGGTGGTCGGAGCCTCGGCGCGCTTGGTCTCCTTCTTCGGCGCGGCCTTGGTCTCGACCTTCTTGGTCTCGGTCTTCGGCTTCGGCTGCGGCTTGTTCTGCGCCGGGGTGCCGGAGCCGCCACCGTTGTACGAGGAGTTCGACAGGCCCTTGCCGCAGTGCGGCCAGGCACCCTTGCCCTGACCCTTGAGGACCTTCTCCGCGACGGCTATCTGCTGGGCCTTCGAAGCCTGGTTGGCCTGCGCGGCGTACACCTTGCCGCCGTACCCGGCCCAGGTGGAGGACGAGAACTGCAGGCCGCCGTAGTAGCCGTTGCCCGTGTTGATGGCCCAGTTGCCGCCGGACTCGCACTGCGCGACCTTGTCCCACTCGGAGGCGGTGGCGGCGCTGGCGCTGCCCGCGGCCATCAGCGGGGCTGCGACGGCCACACCGGCGACACCGGCGAGCGTGACGATGCGGACGGCCTTGGAACCGCGGCGGTGCTTGCCCTTGCCGGAAAGCAGCATGGAGTTCTCCTCACCGACGCCTACGAGGTGAGCTGTCGGGTTCGGGCGAGTGAGTTGCCCGGCCGTGCGACCTAGCGCACGTCTTAACCCCAAGCCGGTGGCGTGACCGTCTCTCAACGGCCGCTCCCGGCACCTACCTTGGTTCCCCCGCTCCTGCCTTCGGCGCTTGACGCGACGACTGTTCCCTCCGTCCGCCGGCAGGATTCGGCGATGCGGTCGAAGGAGCTCGCGGTGGCGAGCGATTCAGAAGGTAGACAGGTCTCTCCCCGATGTTCAACGAGGAACATCGGGGAGAAACGGGCCTACTTGCGCTCCTCACGAGGACGTTTGCGCAGGTGAGGGCGGGGTTTGCGGAAGCCCCCGGGCGAGACACGCCAGTTGACCGGAAGAGACGCATGTCTCACTTACAGAAAACCGACATTCAACTCTTTCCGGATAACTGAACTGTCCTTATTACGTAGTTAGATCCAGATTCTGGCCGGGCTTGATCAGGTCGGCGTCCTGACCGATGACCTGCTCGTTGGCCTCGTAGAGACCGTTCCAGCCGCCCTTTACGCCCTTGGCGACCGCGATGGTCGCCAGGCTGTCGCCCTCCTGGACCGTGTACGTGGGGTTCGACGCGGCACCGGACGGGGTCGACGGCTCGGCCGCCGGCGCACCGCGGTGCTTGCCGCTGCCCCCGACGGGAGTGGCACCCAGGGTCTCCGGGGTCTGCGGGGCCCCGGGGGCCGCCGGGTCGACCGGAGGCAGCCCCGGCGTGACGGGCGGGGTGGTGGGCGGAGTCGTGGGCGCGGTCGGGTCCACCGGCAGCGTCGGGTCCACCGGCAGCGTCGGCGCCGTCGGGTCGACGGGGGCCGGCGTGGTGGTCGGGTCGCCCGGGAGGGTCGGCTCGACGGGAGGCGTCGTCGGGATGTCCGGCGCGGGCATGACGGGCAGTCCGACGGACGGGGCGTCGGGAATGAGGAAGGGGGTGCCGGACGGGCTCGGGACCGGGGTCGGCGCACCGTAGTCCGTGGACGGCTTGCCGCCGCGGGTGGACGGAACGGCGTCGTCCGGACGGGACGCCGTGGGGGCGAGCGGGCCCTTGCCGCCGGGCAGACCGGGGTCCACCTGCGCGGCGGGGCTCTGCCGGTCCAGACCGGCCGAGGCCGCGCACATCGACCAGGCCTGCGGCCCCGTCGAGCCCAGCACGCGCTCGCCCACGGCGATCTGCTGCGACCGGCTCGCCAGGTCGGGGCGCTCGGCGAAGTCGAGCCCGCCGTTGCTCTGCCACTCTTCCTGGGTGAACTGGAGTCCGCCGTAGGCACCGCTGCCGTAGTTGGCACTCCAGGAGCCGCCGCTCTCGCATTCGGCGACCTTGTCCCAGGTCGACGTGTCGGCGGCAGCGGCGTTGGTGGCCGCCAGCAGCGGCAGAGCCAGGGCAGAGCCAGTGACTCCGGCTGTGACGACCAGCGCGGGGACCTGGCGGGGGCGTCTGTGTCGGCCGTTCCCGGAACGCATGTAGGTGCACCTTTCGCATAACAGCGGGGTAACGGCAGAACCTAGCGGCCTTAGAACGATTGTCACAAGTTCCGTCAGTAGCTGACTTTCAATCAGATAGTGCGCAAACGGTTTTGAGCCGTGAAGCGAACGGGAAGAGTACGAAGCCCTCGCATGATCAACCCCCCGCGCCAGCGCAGGTCTTGGGGTGGAACGGCGAGTTCCAGATCGGGCAGGCGGGTCAGCAGGGTCGCGAGCGCGGTCTGTCCTTCAAGTCGGGCGAGCGGGGCACCCAGGCAGTAGTGGATGCCGTGGCCGTACCCGAGGTGCTGGTTGTCGGTCCGCGAGAGGTCGAGGGTGTCCGGGTCCGCGAACCGCTCGGGGTCCCGGTCGGCGGCCGCGAGGACGACCAGGACCGGATCGCCGGTGCCGATCCGCATGCCGCCGAGGGTCAGCGGCTCGGTGGCGAAGCGCCAGGTCGCCAGCTCCACCGGGCCGTCGTAGCGCAGCAGTTCCTCGACCCCGGTGGCCAGCAGTCCGCTCTCCCCGGCGGCGAGGGAGAGCTGGAGGCGCTCGCGCTGGCCGGGGTTCATGAAGAGGGAGTGGACCCCGTTGCCGATGAGGTTCACGGTGGTCTCGAAGCCGGCGAAGAGCAGGATGAAGGCCATGGCGGTGGCCTCGCCCTCCGTCAGGTGGTCGCCGTGGTCGCTCGCCCGGATCAGGTCGGAGATCAGGTCGTCGCCCAGATCATCCCTTTTGCGGTGGATGAGTTCACCGAGGTAGGTCCGCATCTGCTTGACCGACCGGGCGACCCCGCCGCGCGGACCGCCGCCGTGGCGGATCATCATGCCCGCCCAGTCCCGGAAGTCGTCCTGGTCCTCGCGCGGTACGCCGAGCATCTCGCAGATGGCGTAGATGGGCAGCGGGAAGGCGAACTCGTGGATGAGGTCCGCCTCCCCCTTCTGCGCGAAGGCGTCGATCAGATGGTCGGTGAGCGCCTGCACCCGCGGGGCGAACTCGGCGACCCTGCGCGGGGTGAACGCCTTGGACACCAGCCGCCGCAGCCGGGTGTGGTCCGGCGGGTCGATGTTGAGCAGGTGCGTCATCAGCTCGGCCTTGCGCTCCCCCGGGATCCCGGTCTTGCCCTTGGCGTGCGCCGGCTCCGCGTGGTGCGCCGGATTCTTGCTGAGCCGCTGGTCGGCGAGGGCCTGGCGGGCGTCGGAGTACCGGGTGACGAGCCAGGCCTCGACCCCGCTGGGCAGCGTGGTGCGGTGCACCGGTGAGTGCTCGCGCAGCCAGGCGTAGGCCGGGTAGGGGTCGGTCGCGAACTCCCAGTCGAAGAGGGTGGGGCCCTCGGCGGAAGGGGCGTCGGAAGGGGTTTCGGGGGTCTGCTCGTGCACCCGATGACCGTATCCCGGCGCCGAGCGTCCATCCGATATGGGTGGTTCGTCGCGGCTGTCCGTAGATCGTCCATCCCTTGACGTGACCTTCTCCGACATTCCTACTTTCGGTTTTGTGGATGCGAGGATCTTGAAAAGCAGTTTCGCGGTGGTGGAGAGACGGGCCGAGCACGCGGTCAAGTTCTTCTACTCCCACCTCTTCTGGCACAACCCCGGAGTCCGTGCCCTCTTCCCGGACTCCCTCCACGACATGGAGCGCCAGCGGGACCGGCTCTTCGCCGCGCTCACCCACGTGATCGCCCACCTCGACGACGAGACCCTCGGCCCCTACCTGCGCGACCTGGGACGCGACCACCGCAAATTCCTCGTCCGGCCCGAGCACTACGCGGCCGTCGGCGCCAGCCTGCTCGCCGCGCTCGCGGAGACCTCGGGCGCCGCCTGGACCCCGCCGGTCGAAAAGGCCTGGTCCGAGGCCTACCAGGTGATGGCCGACGCGATGACGGCCGGCGCCGGGGCGAGCGAGGACCCGCCGTGGTGGGACGCGGAGGTGGTGCGCCACCTCCAGTACGGGCAGGACATCGGCGTCCTGACGCTGCGCCCGCACGTCCCCTTCCCCTATCTCCCGGGCCAGTACGCGAGCGTGAGCAGCGCACGGGTCCCGACGACCTGGCGCACCTACTCCATCGGCAACGCCCCCCGCCCCGACGGCACCCTCGACCTGCACGTCAGCCGGATCGACCGGGGCCGGCTGAGCACCGCCCTCGTCCGCGAGACGCGGCCGGGCGACGTGCTCCGGCTCGGCGCCGCCGGCGGGCAGCTGACCTTCCGCCGCGGGGACCGCCCGGTCAGCCTCATCGCCGCCGGCACCGGCTGGGCACCGATCCGGGCCATGCTGGAGGACCTCGCGGAGCATCCTCCCGATCAGGACGTACGGCTCTTCGTGGTGGCCCGGGACGGCGCGCACCTCTACGACCGCCCGCTCATCGACGCGTACGCCGCCCGCTGCGGCTGGCTCGCCGTCACCTACATCGCGCCCGCCCCCGGGCAGCACCGCAACCAGGCCACCGGCCGGCTCGCGACCGCCCTCGGCAACCGGGGCCTATGGCCGGACCAGGACGTCTACCTCAGCGGTCCCCCGCAGTTCATCGAGGAGACCGCCCACCTCCTGCGGGAACTGGGCGCCCGCCCCGGCCGGCTCTTCCACGACTCGGTACCGGCCCGGGGCCCGGGGTACGGGGACCGCCCGCTGGGCTTCGGCGAGTGGTTCCTGGACCCCCCGGCACCGCACTGGCACAACCCCTCGGCGCGCGCACCGCGGAGATACCCGGACTAGGTGTATTGACCCGCAGCGTTGTTCACGCGGCTGATGGGTGGCTTGCCTGCGAGTGCGGTGTGGCAGCGGTGGTGGTTGTAGGTGTGGAGG
>NZ_JBSGXU010000122.1:0-24247 GCF_053610205.1 Streptomyces sp. NPDC054932
GGTACTCGCGTACCGGGGCCGCCTCCTCGTGCGGGGCGGCCTGTCAGCCGCCGAACTCCTCCAGGCCCTTCAGAGCCTGGTCCAGCAGGGCCTGGCGGCCCTCCAGCTCGCGCGCCAGCTTGTCGGCCTTGGCGTTGTTGCCCGCCGCGCGCGCCGCGTCGATCTGCTCACGCAGCTTGTCGACCGCCGCCTGCAGCTGACCCGTGAGACCGGCCGCACGGGCCCGCGCCTCCGGGTTCGTACGACGCCACTCGCCCTCCTCGGCCTCCTGGATCGCCCGCTCGACGGAGTGCATCCGGCCCTCGACCTTCGGCCGGGCGTCCCGCGGCACGTGGCCGATGGCCTCCCAGCGCTCGTTGAGGGAGCGGAACGCGGCACGGGCCGCCTTCAGATCCGTGATCGGGACCAGCTTCTCGGCCTCGTCGGCCAGCTGCTCCTTCAGCTTCAGGTTCTCGATCTGCTCGGCGTCACGCTCGGCGAAGACCTCGCTGCGGGCCGCGAAGAACACGTCCTGCGCACCGCGGAAACGGTTCCACAGGTCGTCCTCGGACTCGCGCTGCGCCCGGCCCGCCGCCTTCCAGTCCGCCATCAGCTCGCGGTAGCGGGCGGCCGTCGGACCCCAGTCGGTCGACTTCGACAGCGACTCGGCCTCCGCGACCAGCTTCTCCTTGACCTTGCGGGCATCCTCGCGCTGCGCGTCCAGCGAGGCGAAGTGCGCCTTGCGGCGCTTGGAGAAGGCGGAACGGGCGTGGGAGAACCGGTGCCACAGCTCGTCGTCCGACTTGCGGTCCAGGCGCGGCAGCCCCTTCCAGATGTCCACCAGGGCGCGCAGCCGCTCACCGGCACTGCGCCACTGGTCGCTCTGCGCCAGCTGCTCGGCCTCGACGACCAGCGCGTCCTTGGCCGCACGGGCCTCGTCCGTCTGCTTGGCCTTCGCGACCTTGCGCTCCTCGCGGCGCGACTCCACGGTCGTGACCAGCTTGTCCAGCCGCACCCGCAGGGCGTCCAGGTCGCCCACGGCGTGGTGCTCGTCGACCTGCGTACGCAGGTGGTCGATCGCCGTCTGGGCGTCCTTGGCGGACAGATCAGTGGTCCGCACCCGCTTTTCGAGGAGGCCGATCTCGACCACCAGGCCCTCGTACTTGCGCTCGAAATAGGCCAGGGCCTCCTCAGGGGTGCCGGCCTGCCACGATCCGACGACCTGCTCGCCATCGGAAGTACGCACGTACACGGTGCCCGTCTCGTCGACTCGGCCCCACGGGTCGCTGCTCACAGCGCCTCCTCCACCTGATGCCTTGCGAGGGGTTCACCCCCTGGGCATCGTCCACAGTTTCCTGGGGCGGGCAGCGCCCGCCCTGCACAACGCCAACATAGGCGACCGCCGGGCCGGCTGTCCGCATCCCGCACGACGGAATATCGGCGTACGGGATGCGGGCCGGCCGGGCCCGGGGCCGCCGCATCACGTCAGTTCTGCGTGACCGCGCCCTTCTCGATCTTGACCTCGGTCTTCGGCGCGCCGTCCTGGCCGCCGTCGACCGTACCGGCCTTCGCGATCTCCTCGAGGACCTTCAGGCCGGCCGCGTCGATCTTGCCGAACGGGGTGTACGTCGGCGTCAGCGGGCTGTCCTTGTAGACCAGGAAGAACTGGCTGCCGCCCGAGCCGGGCTGACCCGTGTTCGCCATCGCCACCGTGCCGGCCGGGTAGACGACCTGGCCCTGCTCGTTGGGCTTGCCCAGCGAGTCGAGGTTCTCGTCCGCGATGTTGTAGCCGGGGCCGCCCCGGCCGGTGCCCTCGGGGTCGCCGCACTGGAGCACGAAGATCCCGCCGGCCGTCAGGCGGTGGCACTTGGTGTTGTTGAAGTAGCCCTTGTCGGCGAGCGACTTGAAGGAGTTCACGGTCTGCGGGGTCTTCGCCGCGTCCATCGTGAAGTTGATGTCACCCGCGCTGGTCTTCAGCGCGAAGGTGTACTTCGCCTTCTGGTCGATCGCCATCTCCGGCGAGGGGGACTGCTTGGGCGCGGGCTCGCTCGCCGAGGCCGACGGGCTCGCGGACGGGTCCGCGGCCTGGTCCTTCTTGTCCTTGTCGAAGACACCGCCGACGATCAGGCCCACCAGTGTCGCGATCACCACCGCCAACGCCGCGCCGATCACGGCCGCCCGCTGGCGCGACTTCTTCCGGGCCTCGGCCCGGCGCTTCTGCTGGCGCTCGTACTTCTCCTTGGCGAGCTGTCGCCGTCGCTGATCGCTCGTGACCACCGGGTCGTCTCCTTGTACGTGTCTGGTACTGCTGTCCGGGCTGGGATAGGCCGTACCGTATATGGGTTCGCTGTGTAATGAGCGGCGCCGGTAGGCTCTGAGCAGCAGGATTCCTGTCTGCAGCCTCCCGCCGGACGACGATTGAGGACGAACGTGCTGATTGCCGGGTTCCCCGCAGGCGCTTGGGGCACCAACTGCTACGTGGTCGCCCCCGCCGCCGGTGAGGAGTGCGTCATCATCGACCCGGGCCACCAGGCCGCCCAGGGTGTCGAGGAGACGCTCAAGAAGCATCGGCTCAAGCCCGTCGCGGTCGTGCTGACCCATGGCCACATCGATCATGTGGCCTCGGTGGTCCCGGTGTGCGGAGCACACGACGTACCGGCCTGGATCCACCCCGAGGACCGCTTCATGATGAGCGACCCGGAGAAGGCGCTGGGCCGCTCCATCGGGATGCCGCTCATGGGCGAGCTGACCGTGGGGGAGCCGGACGACGTCCGCGAGCTCACCGACGGCGCCGCCCTGAAATTGGCCGGAATGGAATTCTCCGTGGCGCACGCGCCGGGGCATACCAAGGGGTCGGTGACCTTCCGGATGCCCGAGCTGGCCGACATCCCGCCGGTCTTCTTCTCGGGCGACCTGCTCTTCGCCGGCTCCATCGGACGCACCGACCTGCCCGGCGGCTCCCACGCCGAGATCCTCGAGTCGCTGGCCCGCGTGTGCCTGCCGCTCGACGACTCGACCGTGGTGCTGTCCGGCCACGGTCCCCAGACCACCATCGGCCGTGAGCGCGCGACCAACCCGTACCTGCGGGAGGTCGCCGCCGGGCTCGGAGACGGCACCGCCGCTCCACGACGAGGAATGTGACAAAAGCTTCGTGGCTACTTTCCAGGCCCCCAAGGGCACGTACGACCTGATCCCGCCGGTCTCCGTGAAGTACCTCGCAGTGCGCGAGGCCATCGCGGCGCCCCTGCGCAACTCCGGCTACGGCTACATCGAGACCCCCGGCTTCGAGGACGTGGGCCTCTTCGCCCGCGGCGTCGGCGAGTCCACCGACATCGTCTCCAAGGAGATGTACGCCTTCGAGACCAAGGGCGGCGACCAGCTGGCCCTGCGCCCCGAGGGCACGGCCTCCGTGCTGCGCGCGGCGCTGGAGGCGAGCCTGCACAAGAAGGGCAACCTGCCGGTCAAGCTCTGGTACTCCGGCTCGTACTACCGCTACGAGAAGCCGCAGGCGGGCCGCTACCGCCACTTCTCCCAGGTCGGCGCCGAGGCCATCGGAGCCGAGGACCCGGCCCTGGACGCCGAGCTGATCATCCTGGCCGACCAGGCGTACCGCTCGCTGGGCCTGCGCAACTTCCGGATCCTGCTGAACTCGCTGGGCGACAAGGAGTGCCGCCCGGTGTACCGCGAGGCGCTCCAGTCCTTCCTGAGCGGCCTCGACCTCGACGCGGAGACCGTGCGCCGGGCCGAGATCAACCCGCTGCGCGTGCTCGACGACAAGCGCACCGAGGTGCAGAAGCAGCTCGTCGGCGCCCCGGTGCTGCGGGACTACCTGTGCGACGCGTGCAAGGCGTACCACGAGCAGGTCCGCGCCCTGGTGACGGCGGCCGGCGTGCCCTTCGAGGACGACGAGAAGCTGGTGCGCGGGCTGGACTACTACACCCGCACCACCTTCGAGTTCGTCCACGACGGCCTGGGCTCGCAGTCCGCGGTCGGTGGCGGCGGCCGCTACGACGGTCTGTCCGAGATGATCGGCGGACCGGCCCTGCCGTCGGTGGGCTGGGCGCTCGGCGTGGACCGTACGGTCCTCGCGCTCCAGGCCGAGGGCGTGGAGCTCGACATCCCGGCGTCGACGTCGGTGTTCGCGGTGGCGCTGGGCGAGGCCAAGGCGACCGTGTTCGGGCTCGTGACGCAGTTGCGCAAGGCGGGCGTCGCGGCGGACATGTCGTACGGCGGCAAGGGCCTCAAGGGCGCCATGAAGGACGCGAACCGCAGCGGTGCGCGCTTCGCGGTCGTCGTGGGCGAGCGGGACCTGGCCGAGGGCGTCGTCCAGTTGAAGGACATGGAGTCCGGCGAGCAGTCGGCCGTACCCGTGGCGGAACTGGTCGACACGGTCCGGGCCCGCCTCGCCTGACGGCAGCGGAACGGGAGCGCTCAGGACGGGGCCGGGGATCCTTCCCCGGCCCCGTCCGTTCACAGGCTCATGCGGCACAATGGCCCGTGCTTGATCACCTTGCAGATGTGGAGCGGGCGGTATGACGACACGAAGTGCGGACGCGGACACCGCCCGGGGCAGGACCGTCGGGGGAAGCCGGGCCCTGGCCATCCTGCTGGTCATCACGGGGGCCGCGGGTCTGCTCGCCGCCTGGGTGATCACGATCGACAAGTTCAAGCTGCTGGAGGACCCGGACTTCAAGCCGGCCTGCAGCCTCAACCCGATCGTCTCCTGCGGCAACATCATGACGAGCGACCAGGCGTCGGCCTTCGGGTTCCCGAACCCGATGCTCGGACTCGTCGCCTACGGCATCGTGATCTGCGTCGGCATGAGCATGCTGGCCGGGGCCTCGTTCCGCCGCTGGTACTGGCTGACGTTCAACGCGGGCACCCTCTTCGGCGTCGTGTTCTGCGCCTGGCTCATGTACCAGTCGCTGTACAACATCAACTCGCTCTGCCTGTGGTGCTGCCTGGCCTGGGTCGCCACGATCTTCATGTTCTGGTACGTCACCTCTCACAACGTCCGCGAGGGGCTGCTGCCGGCGCCGGGCTGGCTGAGGTCCTTCCTCGACGAGTTCACCTGGGTCCTGCCCGTGCTGCACGTCGGGATCATCGGGATGCTGATCCTGACCCGCTGGTGGGACTTCTGGACCTCCTGACGGCGAGCGGCCCTGTCGGTGGGCTCGCATAGGCTTCCTGTGTGGAACCAGACCTGTTCACCGCCGCTGCCGAAGACCGCCGGGAGAAGGACCCCGCGAGCTCCCCGCTCGCCGTCCGGATGCGCCCGCGCACCCTGGACGAGGTCGTCGGCCAGCAGCACCTGCTGAAGCCCGGATCACCGCTGCGGCGGCTGGTCGGGGAAGGGGCGGGCGGCCCGGCCGGTGCCTCGTCGGTGATCCTCTGGGGCCCGCCCGGCATCGGGAAGACGACACTGGCGTACGTGGTCAGCCAGGCCACGCAGAAGCGGTTCGTGGAGCTCTCCGCCATCACGGCGGGCGTCAAGGAAGTACGGGCCGTCATCGAGGGCGCCAAGCGCGCGGCCGGCGGGTACGGCAAGGAGACCGTCCTCTTCCTCGACGAGATCCACCGCTTCAGCAAGGCGCAGCAGGACTCGCTGCTCCCCGCCGTGGAGAACCGCTGGGTGACGCTGATCGCGGCCACCACCGAGAACCCGTACTTCTCGATCATCTCCCCGCTGCTGTCGCGCTCGCTGCTGCTGACGCTGGAACCGCTGACGGACGGGGACCTGAGCGCGCTGATGGGGCGCGCGCTCACCGAGGAGCGGGGCCTGGCCGGGGCCGTGTCCCTCCCGGCGGACGCGGAGGCGCACCTGCTGCGGATCGCGGGCGGCGACGCCCGGCGGGCGCTGACGGCGCTGGAGGCCGGTGCCGGGTCGGCCATCGCCAAGGGTGAGGACGAGATCACCCTCCAGACGCTGGAGGAGGCGGTCGACCGCGCGGCGGTCCGGTACGACAAGGACGGCGACCAGCACTACGACGTGGCGAGCGCGCTGATCAAATCGATCCGCGGCTCGGACGTGGACGCCGCGCTGCACTACCTGGCGCGCATGATCGAGGCCGGTGAGGACCCCCGGTTCATCGCGCGCCGCCTGATGATCTCCGCGAGCGAGGACATCGGCCTGGCGGACCCGACGGCCCTGCCGATCGCGGTGGCCGCGGCCCAGGCGGTGGCGATGATCGGCTTCCCGGAGGCGGCGCTGACCCTGTCGCACGCCACGATCGCGCTGGCGCTGGCCCCGAAGTCGAACACCGCCACCACCGCGATCGGCGCGGCGCTCGCCGACGTGCGGGCCGGGCTGGCGGGCGCCGTCCCGCCGCACCTGCGCGACGGGCACTACAAGGGCGCGGCCAAGCTGGGGCACGCGCAGGGGTACGTGTACCCGCACGACGTGCCGGGCGCGATCGCGGCGCAGCAGTACGCGCCGGACGAGATCCAGGGCAAGCGGTACTACGAGCCGACGCGGTACGGCGCCGAGGCCCGCTACGCGGACGTGGTGGAGAAGGTCCGCGAGCGGCTCCGGGGCGCCGGGTCCTGACCCGCGGCGCCACTGCGGGGGTGCTGCCCGCAGGCGGCGCCCGGCGGACCGGCCAGCAGAGTGTCGGCCCAGACCGGAAGGCGGCCTGGCCCTGGGCTCCCCGCATGCGACGCCGTACACCGCGCATTGCCGCCACCCGCGAGTACGCCCGCCGCCGCGCCGGCATCAAGGCGAAGTACGGGCGTCCGTGACCGCGCCGGAGAAGCTCGCCCTGCAGGACATGCCGGCCACCTGCGCCCCGTGAGGCCCCGGGGCCCTGCGGCCTAGTGGGAGGCCGCCGAGAACAGGGAGTGCATCGCCCGGCGCAGGCCGCAGATGTCCGCCACCGGCTCCGGGAAGTCGAAGCGGGCGTCGAAGGAGCCGGCCGGGCCGCCGGTGAAGCGGACCCGCAGGCCCAGCCGGTCCAGGGAGAGCGGGACGGCGCTCATCCCGCGGGCCTCGCGGGCGCCGAGCAAGCCGCACAGCTCGCCGAGCCGGTCACCGTGCGCCGCGTGCAGGTGCTGCAGCAGCTCCGTCTCGTGCGCGACCATCGGGTCCGGCTCCGCCGCGGCCAGGTCCTCCGGGTCCACGTGCTCGGCGCCCCACAGGTCGTCCACCGAGATCTCGCCGACCTCCAGGCGCAGCAGCATCCAGGCCGGGCGGCCGGTGTGCGGGGGGTCGAGGGACTCCCGCATGCCCAGCAGCTCGCCCACCGGATGCCGCTCGGCGAGCAGCGCCGCGCAGGCCGCGCGCTCCTCCCCGCGCACCGGCGTCAGCCACCCGGCCAGCCAGGCGCGGCCTCGGATACGATGTGGGACGGACACCGGCGCCACGTCCGTGATCTCGATCACGGCGGTGAGGTCGTCGTCCTGGGCGTGAGCGGCTGCTCTGGCAGCCGTGGATTCCCCGGAAACAAGGAGAATCACGTCCCCGTCCGGGGTGACGGTCCGTGCGACCGGCAGCCCTGTCCCGAACTCCTCGGCATCGTGACTGTCACGAGCACCGATCAGAGTGAGGGATACTGAGGCGTTGGACTCTACGAGGGTTCGTACGCGTTCGGCTCCGGTGAGCTGCCGAACGCCTTCCCTGGGACGCGGCTGACCTTGCTTATCGTCGGCGCAAGCGGATTCTGTTTCGTCTGAATCCGAACTGCGTTGCGCACTGGGCAGGGGGATCCCATGTGGTCGAGACATTACGTCCTCCTCGCTAAGGTAAGCCTCACCTAACTTACATGGAGGTAGGTTCCCCGTGAACCAGAAGCGACCCAAGGTCAAGAAGTCGCGTGCCCTCGGCATTGCGCTGACCCCGAAGGCCGTCAAGTACTTCGAGGCCCGCCCCTACCCGCCGGGCGAGCACGGCCGTGGCCGCAAGCAGAACTCGGACTACAAGGTTCGTCTGCTCGAGAAGCAGCGTCTGCGCGCTCAGTACGACATCTCTGAGCGTCAGATGGCCCGCGCGTACGACCGCGCCAAGAAGGCCGAAGGCAAGACGGGCGAGGCGCTTGTCGTCGAGCTCGAGCGTCGCCTCGACGCCCTGGTTCTGCGTTCGGGCATCGCCCGCACCATCTACCAGGCCCGCCAGATGGTCGTTCACGGCCACATCGAGGTCAACGGTGACAAGGTCGACAAGCCGTCGTTCCGTGTCCGTCCGGACGACGTCATCACCGTGCGCGAGCGCAGCCGCGAGAAGGTTCCGTTCCAGGTTGCCCGTGAGGGTGGCTACGCAGGCGAGGGCGAGACCCCGCGCTACCTGCAGGTCAACCTGAAGGCCCTGGCCTTCCGCCTGGACCGCGACCCGAACCGCAAGGAAATCCCGGTCATCTGCGACGAGCAGCTCGTCGTCGAGTACTACGCCCGCTGATGCAGGCCTAGTCTCACTGGCTGGTCAGCCCGCCGTCCCCTTCGGGGGGCGGCGGGTTTTCCCCTTTCCGGCCCGGTCCGCCGGACGCCCCCTACGGCTGGTCCGCCGCGGCCCGCGTCGACACCCTGGGGCCGCGCGTCCCGCCGCCGCCCCGTGCTCCCGGCCGGGACGCCCCGCCGGCCGCGCCACCGCGCTCCTCCGGGCTGCTCAGCGCACGCCCCACCAGGGCCTCACGGCTCAGCTCCCGCCCCTCGGCCTCGTACGCCGCGTAGCGCTCGGCGCCCAGCAGCTCGCCCGCCCGCTCCCGGCACATCAGCCGCGGGGCGTTGAAGTACCCCGAGCCGAACAGCTGCAGCCCCACCCCGCCCCACATCGGCTCCGCCGCCCCCTGGAGCACCGCGGCCTCGGCCGCGTCCCCTTCCGCCACCGTGACCAGCGCGAGCAGCTCCAGCGCGAGCACCAGCCCGACCAGGTCGTGGAAGACGTGGTTGATCGCCACGCACTCGGTCAGCAGCCGCCGGGCCTCCAGCGTGCGCCCCGCGTCGAGCGCCGCGTACGCGAGGACGTACAGGGCGTACGCCTTCGTCCAGCGCTCCCCGCGCTCCTCGCAGATCTCCCGGACCTCCCCGCACAGCGCGAGCGCGCCCGGCAGGTCCCCGAGGAAGGCCAGTGCCATCCCCAGCTCCACCTGGCACATCAGTACGTTGCTGTTCAGCTCGCCGGCCGCCCGGTACTGCTCCAGCGCCGTACCCAGCAGCTCCCGGGCCCGGGCCATGTCGTCCGAGACCAGTGCCAGGCATCCCATCCGGTGCACCGCGTAGGCCGCCGCCACCGGGTTCCCGCTCTGCGCCGCCCCGTCCCGGCACTCGTACAGGGCGCTCATCGAGGCCGCCGCGTCCCCCTGGAGGGCGGCGACGTAGCCCAGCACCCACAGGGCCTTCAGCCGCGAGCTCTCGTACTCCACCGTCCGGTCCACCGGCTCCAGGGTCCGGTCCAGCCAGTGTCGGCCCTCGGTCAGGCGCCCGCAGCCCGCCCAGTAGAACCACAGGGTCCCCGCCAGGTACTGGCCCAGATGCGCCTCGTCCGGCTCGTCCAGGCAGCACTCCAGGGCGAGCCGGAGATTCGGCAGCTCCGCCTCCACCAGCGCGGCCACCTCCTGCTGGCGCGGGCTGAACCAGTCCAGCTCGCACCACGTCGCCAGCCCCACGTACCAGTCCCGGTGGCGCCGCCGCAGGCGCCCCGCGTCGCCGAGCGACTCCAGCCAGCCCGCCCCGTACACCCGTACGGTCTCCAGCATCCGCAGGCGCACCCCGGCGGGCGTCTCCTCCCGGACCAGCAGGGACTGGGCCAGCAGCTCCCCGACCAGGTCCAGCACGTCCTCCACCGGCAGATCCGGGCCCGCGCACACGTACTCGACGGCGTCGAGGTCGAACTGCCCCGCGAACACCGACAGCCGCGCCCACAGCAGCCGCTCCGCGGGCGTGCACAGTTCATGGCTCCAGCCGATGGCGGTCCGCAGCGCCCGGTGGCGGGCGAGGCCGCCGCGCCCACCGCCGGTCAGCAGCGCGAAGCGGTCCTCCAGCCGGGCCAGCACCTGCGCGGGGGACAGGGCCCGCAGCCGGCCCGCCGCCAGCTCCAGTGCGAGCGGGATCCCGTCGAGGCGGGCGCACAGCTCGACGAGGGCGGCCCGGTTCTCCGAGGTCACGGCGAAGGCCGGGTCGGCCGCGGAAGCCCGCGCCACCAGCAGGGCCAGCGCCTCCTCAGGGGCCGGCGGGGCCAGCGGGAGGGCCAGCTCCCCGTCCAGGGCCAGCGGCCGCCGGCCCGCCGCGAGGACGTACAGGCCGGGACAGCGCCGCAGCAGCTCCCGCACCAGGTCGGCGCTCTCGTCGACCAGCTGCTCGAAACCGTCCAGGACCAGCAGCAGCCGCCGCCCGGCGAGATGCTCGGCCAGCACGGTCCGGGGCGGTCGGGTGGTGTGGTCGGTCAGCTCCAGTGCCTCGGCGAGGGCCAGCTCCAGCAGCGCCGGATCCCGGACGGTGGCCAGCTCGGCCAGCCACACCCCGTCGCAGTAGCGTTCCTGCGATCCCTCCCCGGCGGCCCGGGCCGCTGCGAGGACGAGCCGGGACTTGCCGACCCCGCCCACGCCGGTCACCGTCACGAGCCGTGAGGACTCCATGAGCCGCTCCAGCTCGGCGAGTTCGCCACCCCGCCCGATGAACCGGCCGAGCTCCGAGGGAAGATTGCCCCCGGCAGTACTTCGAAGGGGTCTCTGTCGCATGGGACACGGAGGGTACTGGTCCGGATGCGCTGCGTTCAAGGCGGGCCCCGACCACCCCGAATTCCGGTACGGCCGGGGATCCCCGGCGCGATAGGGTCGGAGGGCGAATAGTCGTGCAGTTCAGGAACAGACAGAGAGCGGTGTGACGTGTCCGGTGTAGAGGTGGCCGGGATCATCGTGGCCGTCTTCTGGGCGATCCTGATCTCCTTCCTCGCCGTGGCTCTGGTGAGGCTGGCCCAGGTGCTCAGGGCGACCACCAAGCTGGTGGCCGACGTGACCGACCAGGCCGTCCCGCTGCTGGCCGACGCCTCCACCACCGTCCGCTCCGCGCGCACCCAGCTCGACCGGGTCGACGCCATCGCGAGCGACGTCCAGGAGGTCACCTCGAACGCCTCCGCACTGTCCTCCACCGTGGCCACCGCCTTCGGCGGGCCGCTGGTGAAGGTCGCGGCCTTCGGCTACGGCGTCCGCAAGGCGCTGGGCAAGGGGGATGCCGCGTCGGGCGGCATGCCGCCGAAGGCATCCCGACGTACCGTGATCGTTGGCCGTACGGTGCCTGCCGCCCGGCGCCGTAAGCAGAAGGGCTGAGACCGCCGATGTTCCGCCGAGCCTTCTGGTTCACCGCCGGCGCAGCCGCCGGCGTGTGGGCCACCACCAAGGTCAACCGCCAGCTGAAGAAGCTGACGCCGGAGAGTCTCGCCGCCCAGGCCGCCGACAAGGCCGTGGAGGCGGGTCACCGCCTCAAGGACTTCGCCCTCGACGTCAAGGCGGGAATGACGCAGCGCGAGGACGAGCTGAACGATGCGCTGGGGCTCCACCAGGACCCCGAACGGCCCGACAACGTCACGGCCCTGCCCGGGCCGCGGCGGCTGCGGGCCATCGAGAACAGCAAGACCACCCACCGACCAAAGTTTTCGTACGACCGGAATGAGGACCACTGATGGAGTCGGCTGAAATTCGCCGCCGCTGGCTGAGCTTCTTCGAGGAGCGCGGTCACGCCGTTGTCCCTTCGGCGTCGCTCATCGCGGACGACCCGACTCTGCTGCTGGTCAACGCGGGCATGGTCCCGTTCAAGCCGTACTTCCTCGGCGAGACCAAGCCTCCGGCCCCGCGGGCCACCAGCGTGCAGAAGTGCGTCCGTACGCCGGACATCGAAGAGGTCGGCAAGACCACGCGGCACGGCACGTTCTTCCAGATGTGCGGCAACTTCTCCTTCGGGGACTACTTCAAGGAAGGCGCCATCAAGTACGCCTGGGAGCTGCTCACCAGCTCCGTGGCGGACGGCGGCTACGGCCTCGAGCCGGAGAAGCTCTGGATCACCGTCTACCTCGACGACGACGAGGCCGAGCAGATCTGGCGCGAGAAGATCGGCGTGCCCGCCGAGCGCATCCAGCGTCTGGGCAAGAAGGACAACTTCTGGTCCATGGGCGTCCCCGGCCCCTGCGGCCCGTGCTCGGAGATCAACTACGACCGCGGCCCCGAGTTCGGCGTCGAGGGCGGCCCGGCCGTCAACGACGAGCGCTACGTGGAGATCTGGAACCTGGTCTTCATGCAGTACGAGCGCGGCGCCGGCGACGGGAAGGAAGACTTCCCGATCCTCGGCGACCTGCCGTCGAAGAACATCGACACGGGTCTGGGTCTCGAGCGCCTCGCCATGATCCTGCAGGGCGTGCAGAACATGTACGAGACCGACACCCTGCGCGTGGTCATGGACAAGGCCACCGAGCTGACCGGCGTGCAGTACGGCGCCGCCCAGGGCACCGACGTGTCGATGCGCGTGGTCGCCGACCACATCCGCACCTCCGTCATGCTCATCGGCGACGGCGTCACCCCCGGCAACGAGGGCCGCGGCTACGTGCTGCGCCGCATCATGCGCCGCGCCATCCGCAACATGCGTCTCATGGGCGCCACCGGTCCCGTCGTCCAGGACCTGGTCGACGTCGTGATCAACACGATGGGTCAGCAGTACCCCGAGCTCGTCACCGACCGCAAGCGCATCGAGACCGTCGCGCTCGCCGAGGAGGCCGCGTTCCTCAAGGCCGTCAAGGGTGGCACCAACATCCTCGACACCGCCGTGACCGAGACCAAGGCCGCCGGCGGCACGGTCCTCTCCGGCGACAAGGCGTTCCTGCTCCACGACACCTGGGGCTTCCCGATCGACCTCACCCTGGAGATGGCCGCCGAGCAGGGCCTCTCCGTGGACGAGCCCGGCTTCCGCCGCCTGATGCAGGAGCAGCGCGACCGGGCCAAGGCCGACGCCAAGGCCAAGAAGACCGGCCACGCGGACATGTCCGCCTACCGGGAGATCGCCGACGGCTCGGGCGCCACCGAGTTCACCGGCTACGCCACCAACCAGGGCGAGTCCACCATCGTCGGCCTGCTGGTCAACGGCCTCTCCGCGCCCGCCGCCTCCGAGGGCGACGAGGTCGAGGTCGTCCTCGACCGCACCCCCTTCTACGCCGAGGGCGGCGGCCAGCTCGCCGACCAGGGCCGGATCAAGCTCGACACCGGCGCCGTCATCGAGGTCCGGGACGTCCAGCAGCCGGTCCCGGGCGTCTCCGTGCACAAGGGCACCGTCCAGGTCGGCGAGGTGACGGTGGGCGCCTCCGCGTACGCCGCCATCGACGTGCACCGCCGCCGGGCCATCGCCCGTGCCCACTCGGCCACGCACCTGACCCACCAGGCGCTGCGCGACGCCCTCGGCCCGACGGCCGCCCAGGCCGGTTCGGAGAACTCCCCGGGCCGTTTCCGCTTCGACTTCGGTTCCCCGAACGCCGTCCCGGGCTCGGTCCTCACCGACGTCGAGCAGAAGATCAACGACGTGCTGTCGCGCGAGCTCGACGTCACCGCCGAGATCATGAGCATCGACGAGGCGAAGAAGCAGGGCGCCATCGCCGAGTTCGGCGAGAAGTACGGCGAGCGCGTCCGCGTGGTCACCATCGGCGACTTCTCCAAGGAGCTGTGCGGTGGCACCCACGTCGGCAACACCTCCCAGCTGGGTCTGGTGAAGCTGCTCGGCGAGTCCTCCATCGGCTCCGGCGTGCGCCGTGTCGAGGCCCTGGTGGGCGTGGACGCGTACAACTTCCTCGCCAAGGAGCACACGGTCGTCGCCCAGCTCCAGGAGCTGGTCAAGGGCCGTCCGGAGGAGCTGCCGGAGAAGATCGCCTCCATGCTCGGCAAGCTGAAGGACGCCGAGAAGGAGATCGAGAAGTTCCGCGCGGAGAAGGTCCTCCAGGCCGCCGCCGGTCTCGCCGCGAACGCCCAGGACATCCGCGGCGTCGCCCTCGTCGTCGGCCAGGTGGCGGACGGCATCGGCGCCGACGACCTGCGCAAGCTGGTCCTCGACGTCCGGGGCCGCATCCAGGGCGACCGCCCGGCCGTCGTGGCCCTGTTCACCGTCGCCGGTGGCCGCCCGCTGACCGTCATCGCCACCAACGAGGCCGCCCGCGAGCGTGGCCTCAAGGCCGGCGACCTGGTCCGTACGGCCGCCAAGACCCTCGGCGGTGGTGGCGGCGGCAAGCCGGACGTCGCCCAGGGCGGCGGCCAGAACCCGGCCGCCGTTCCGGAGGCCATCAGCGCCGTCGAGCGCCTCGTCGTCGAGACGGTCTGACGATGACGCTGCGCCGCGGCCGCCGGCTCGCCATCGATGTCGGGGACGCCCGGATCGGGGTCGCCTCGTGCGACCCCGACGGGGTGCTGGCCACTCCGGTGGAAACCGTTCCGGGCCGGGACATCCCCTTCGCCCACCGGCGGCTGCGGCAGCTCGTCGAGGAGTACGAGCCCCTCGAAGTCGTGGTCGGCCTCCCCCGCTCGCTCAGCGGGCGGGAGGGGCCGGCCGCGGCCAAGGTGCGCGCCTTCGCGAACGAACTCGCCAAGGGCATCAAGCCGGTGACGGTCCGACTGGTGGACGAGCGGATGACGACGGTCACCGCCGCCCAGGGTCTGAGGGCCTCCGGGAAGAACGCCAAGAAGGGCCGGTCGGTCATCGATCAGGCCGCCGCTGTGGTGATCCTTCAGAACGCTCTTGAGACCGAACGGGTATCAGGTAATCCGCCTGGTGAGTGCGTCGAAGTGGTTGTCTGATCGCGATACGGTAACGTTCCGCGCGATGAGACGGCATTCGAACAGCCGTCGCCCACCGTCAAAGAGGCGGAACCGGGTGCCACGGACGACGGAGTCCGTGGCCTCCGTCTCGCGGCTCTAGGGGACCGATGACTGAGTATGGCCGGGGCCGTGGCCCCGAACCCTGGCACCCCGAGGACCCCCTTTACGGGGACCAGGGGTGGACCGGGCACCAGACCCAGCAGGGCCAGGTGCCCTACGGCGGTGCCCCGCAGCAGGAATATCAGCAGGAGCCCCAGTACCAGCAGCAGTACCCCCAGCAGCCGCAGTACCAGGAGTACCCGGCGTACCAGCAGCAGCAGTATGCGCCGCAGCAGTACCCGCAGGGGCAGTACCCGCAGCAACAGCAACAGCAGCAGTACGCGGCCCAGCAGTACGCCGAGCAGCAGCGGGCCTATGCCCAGCAGCAGCAGGCGCAGCCCCAGCCGCAGCAGCCCGTGTACGACAACCAGGGCTGGGACACCGGCCAGGGCCAGTACACGGCCGCGGTGCAGACCGACATGTACACGCACGTGGACCCCTACACCCAGCAGCCCGTGGCGGGCTACCCCGGTGAGGCCCCCGACCTGTACAGCACGGAGGACGCCTACGCGCCGCCGCAGCCCCCGGGCCGGCGTCACCTGGAGCCCGAGCCCGAGCCCGTCGAGGAGGAGGAGCCCGAGAGCGGCCTCCTCACCGCCGGGGGCGGCCGTGACGGCGACGACGACGGGGACGGCGACGAGCCCGGTGACGGTCGCCGGGGCGGGCGTTCGAAGGGCGGCAAGCCCAAGAAGCGCAGCGGCACGGCCTGCCTGGTCGTCGCGGTCGTCATCCTCGGCGTGGTCGGCGGTGGCGGCTACTACGGCTACAACTACATCAAGGCCAGGTTCAGCTCGGCCGAGGACTTCGCGGGCGAGGGCAGCGGCGACATCGTCGAGGTCGAGATCCCCAAGGGCTCGGGCCTCATGCAGATGGGCCTGATCCTCAAGAAGGCGGGCGTCGTCGCGAGCGGCCAGGCGTTCGTCGACGCCGCGTCCAAGCTCCCGTCGGGCAAGGCCATCCAGGCCGGTGTCTACCCGCTCCGGAAGAAGATGTCGGCCGCGTCCGCGGTCGAGGTGATGAGCGACCCTTCGAAGCTGAACGTGATCACGGTCACCGAAGGCATGCGCAACACCGCGGTGTACGCCGCGATCGACAAGAAGCTGGGCCAGCAGGAGGGCACCACCGCCGAGATCGCCAAGCGCGAGATCAAGAATCTCGGCCTGCCGGCCTGGGCGAACAACAACCCGAAGCTGATCGACCCGCTCGAGGGCTTCCTGTATCCGGCGCGCTACGACCTCAGCAAGGACAGCACCCCCGACTCCCTGCTCAAGCAGATGGTCAAGAACGCGACCGACAAGTACACGGAGCTGGGCCTCGAGGGCAAGGCCAAGGAGCTGGGCCTGGAGAATCCGCTCCAGGTGGTCACGGTCGCCAGCCTCGTCAACGCCGAGGGCAAGAACCACGACGACTTCCGGAAGATGGCCGAGGTCGTCTACAACCGCCTCAAGAAGACCAACGACGTCACGAACCAGAAGCTCCAGTTCGATTCGACGTACAACTACGTCAAGAACCAGAGCGAGATCAACTTCAACCTGAAGGAAGCCCAGGCCTTCGACCACCCCTACAACACGCACTTCGTCAGGGGACTGCCCACCGGGCCGATCAACAACCCGGGCCTGGACGCGCTGACCGCTACGCTCAACCCGGACCACGGCGGCTGGATGTTCTTCGTGTCGGTCGACGGCAAGACCACGACCTTCACCAAGACCTACGAAGAGCACACCAAGCTGGCCAACGAGTTCCAGGAACGGCAGAAGCAGAAGAACGGCGGATAGCAGGACATGTCACGCATAAGGGCCGCGGTGTTGGGTTCGCCCATCGAGCACTCCCTCTCACCGGTGCTGCACCGCGCCGCTTATCAGGAGCTCGGCCTCGACGACTGGTCGTACGACCGCTTCGAGATCGACGAGGCCGCGCTCCCGCAGTTCGTCGCCGGGCTCGGCCCCGAGTGGGCCGGGCTGTCGCTGACCATGCCGCTCAAGCGGGCGATCATCCCCCTGCTGGACGGCATCAGCGACACGGCCGCCTCCGTCGAGACGGTCAACACGGTCGTCCTCACCGAGGACGGCCGACGCCTCGGCGACAACACCGACATCCCCGGCATCGTCGCCGCGCTCCACGAGCGCGGCGTCGAGAAGGTGCCCTCCGCGGCCGTCCTCGGCGCCGGGGCCACCGCCTCCTCGGCGCTCGCCGCCCTCGCGAGGATCTGCTCCGGCGAGGTCACGGCGTACGTCCGCTCCACGGCCCGCGCCGATGAGATGCGGCACTGGGGCGAGCGGCTCGGCGTCCCCGTCCGCACGGCCGACTGGTCCGAGGCGGCCGCGGCACTGTCCGCGCCGCTGGTGATCGCCACCACCCCGGCCGGTACGACGGACGCCCTGGCGGCGTCCGTGCCCGAGGGCGCGGGCACCCTCTTCGACGTCCTCTACGACCCCTGGCCCACGGCGCTGGCCGCGGCCTGGTCGGGGCGGGGCGGCCAGGTCGTCGGCGGGCTGGACCTCCTGGTCCACCAGGCCGTCCTCCAGGTCGAGCGGATGACGGGCCGGACCCCGGGTCCGCTGGCGGCGATGAGGGCCGCCGGAGAGCGGGCACTGGCCTCCCGTTAGGCTTTCCACCTGCGTATTCACAGGGGGAAGCATGGACGGGAACAGCACTGATCAAGAACTGGCGTCGAAGTGGGATCTCCCCTTCGTGCTCTTCGCCATGGCCAGGGTGGCCTTCGGCGGCCTGCCCCTCTGGGCCAAGGCGGTCGTGATCGGACTCCTCGGTTCCGTCGTCCTGTGGGGGGCGATCACCTGGCACCGCGAGCGCGGCAGGCGGGTCCGCTGACGCCTTGGGCGTCCGATAGCTGGACCGGGGCCCGATAAACCCCTCCGGACATGGGAGGATCGGGTGAGGCGGGTCCGGGCCGCGCACCCGATCGCGCCGTCGCTGTACCAGGCGCGAGCATGAGGAGCATCGTTGAGCAGGTTGCGTTGGCTGACCGCCGGGGAGTCCCACGGACCGGCACTGGTGGCGACGCTGGAGGGGCTTCCCGCCGGCGTTCCGGTCACCACCGAGCTGGTGGCCGACCACTTGGCCCGGCGCCGGCTCGGCTACGGCCGCGGTGCCCGGATGAAGTTCGAGCAGGACGAGATCACCTTCCTGGGCGGAGTCCGGCACGGTCTGTCGCTGGGTTCGCCCGTGGCCGTGATGGTCGGCAACAGTGAGTGGCCCAAGTGGGAGACGGTCATGTCGGCCGACCCGGTCGACCCCTCCCTGCTCAAGGACACCGGCCGCAACGCGCCGCTGACCCGTCCGCGGCCCGGCCACGCCGACCTCGCCGGCATGCAGAAGTACGGCTTCGACGAGGCCCGGCCGATCCTGGAGCGCGCGAGCGCCCGGGAGACCGCCGCCCGCGTCGCGCTCGGCGCGATCGCCCGCTCCTTCCTCAAGGAGGTCGCCGGCATCGAGATCGTCTCGCATGTGGTGGAACTGGCCGCGGCCAAGGCCCCGTACGGCGTCTACCCGACCCCGGCCGACGTAGAGAAGCTCGACGCCGACCCGGTGCGCTGCCTCGACGCCGACGCGAGCAAGGCGATGGTCGCGGAGATCGACCAGGCCCACAAGGACGGCGACACCCTCGGCGGCGTCGTCGAGGTGCTGGCGTACGGGGTCCCGGTCGGCCTCGGCTCGCACGTCCACTGGGACCGCCGTCTCGACGCCCGGCTCGCCGCCGCCCTCATGGGCATCCAGGCCATCAAGGGCGTCGAGGTCGGCGACGGCTTCGAGCTCGCCCGCGTGCCCGGCTCGAAGGCGCACGACGAGATCGTCTCCACCCCCGAGGGCATCAAGCGCACCTCCGGCCGCTCCGGCGGCACCGAAGGCGGCCTGACCACCGGCGAACTGCTGCGCGTCCGCGCCGCGATGAAGCCCATCGCGACCGTCCCGCGCGCCCTGGCGACCGTCGACGTGGCCACCGGAGAGGCTACGGTGGCCCACCACCAGCGCTCCGACGTGTGCGCCGTGCCGGCCGCCGGCATCGTCGCCGAGGCCATGGTCGCCCTCGTGCTGGCCGACGCCGTCGTCGAGAAGTTCGGCGGCGACTCGGTCCCCGAGACCCGCCGCAACGTCCAGTCCTACCTCGACAACCTGCAGATCCGGTGACGGGCGGACCGCTCGTCGTCCTCGTCGGGCCCATGGGGTCCGGCAAGTCCACGGTGGGGGCGCTGCTCGCCGAGCGGCTCGGCGTCCCCTACCGGGACACCGACGCCGACATCGTCCTGGCCCAGGGCCGGGAGATCTCCGACATCTTCGTCGACGAGGGCGAGCCGTACTTCCGTGAGCTGGAGCGGCAGGCGGTCGCCGCGGCCGTCGCCGAGCACACCGGAGTCCTCGCCCTCGGCGGCGGCGCCGTCCTCGACGAGGGCACCCGCGAGCTGCTGGCCGGCCTGCCCGTCGCCTATCTGTCGATGGACGTCGAGGAAGCCGTACGGCGCGTGGGCCTCGGCGCCGCGCGCCCGCTGCTCGCCGTCAACCCGCGCCGCCAGTGGCGCGAGCTGATGGACGCCCGGCGCCCCCTGTACACCGAAGTCGCGCGCGTCGTGGTGGCCACCGACGACCGCACCCCCGAAGAGGTCGCCCAGGCGGTCCTCGACGCTCTGGAGTTGAAGGACGTATGACAGACCAGGTGACGCGGATCCAGGTCGGCGCGAGCGCCGGACACGACGCGTACGACGTGCTGGTCGGGCATCAGCTGCTCGGCGAGCTCGGCTCCCTGATCGGTACGAAGGCCCAGCGGGTCGCCGTGATCCACCCCGAGGCGCTCGCCTCGACCGGTGAGGCGCTGCGCGACGACCTGGCCGATCAGGGCTACGAGGCGATCGCCATCCAGGTGCCGAACGCCGAAGAGGCCAAGACGGTCGAGGTGGCCGCCTACTGCTGGAAGGCTCTCGGCCAGTCCGGCTTCACCCGTACCGACGTGATCGTCGGCGTCGGCGGGGGAGCCACCACCGACCTCGCGGGCTTCGTCGCGGCCAGCTGGCTGCGCGGGGTGCGCTGGGTCGCCGTACCGACCACGGTCCTCGCGATGGTGGACGCGGCGGTCGGCGGCAAGACCGGCATCAACACCGCCGAGGGCAAGAACCTCGTGGGCGCCTTCCACCCGCCGGCGGGTGTGCTGTGCGACCTGGCGGCGCTGGACTCGCTGCCGGTCAACGACTACGTCAGCGGCCTCGCCGAGATCATCAAGGCCGGTTTCATCGCCGACCCGGTCATCCTCGACCTGATCGAGGCGGACCCGGCGGCGGCGCGCACGCCCGAGGGCCCGCACACCGCCGAGCTCATCGTGCGCTCCATCCAGGTCAAGGCCGACGTGGTCTCCAGCGACCTCAAGGAGTCGGGACTCCGCGAGATCCTCAACTACGGCCACACCCTCGCGCACGCCATCGAGAAGAACGAGCGCTACAAGTGGCGGCACGGCGCGGCCGTGTCCGTCGGCATGGTCTTCGCCGCCGAACTGGGCCGGCTCGCGGGCCGCCTCGACGACGCGACGGCCGACCGGCACAAGGAGGTGCTCGCCTCGGTGGGGCTGCCGCTGACCTACCGCGGTGACCAGTGGCCCAAGCTGCTCCAGACCATGCAGGTCGACAAGAAGTCCCGCGGCAACCTGCTGCGCTTCATCGTCCTCGACGGGCTGGCCAAGCCGACCGTGCTGGAGGGTCCCGACCCGGCGCACCTGATCGCCGCCTACGGCGAGGTGTCGGCGTGAGCCGGCGCGTGTTCGTGCTGAACGGCCCGAACCTGGGCCGGCTCGGCTCGCGCGAGCCCGACGTGTACGGGGCCACCTCGTACGCGGGCCTGGTGGAGAGCTGCCGTTCGCTGGGCGAGGAGCTCGGCTTCGACGTCGAGGTCCGCGAGACCAACGACGAGGGCGAGCTGATCCGCTGGCTGCACGAGGCGGCGGACGGGAAGATCCCCGTGGTCATCAACCCGGGGGCCTTCACCCACTACTCGTACGGCATGCGGGACGCGGCCGCGCAGCGCACGGCGCCGCTGATCGAGGTGCACATCTCGAACCCGTACGCCCGGGAGGAGTTCCGCCACACCTCGGTCATCGCTGCCGTGGCGACCGGGACGGTGGCGGGCTTCGGCATCGGTTCGTACCGGCTGGCGCTGCGCGCACTGGCGGACGAGATCCCCGCCTGACACCCTGCCTGACGGTGCTGGTGGACGGCCGGACCCCGGCAGTCATATAACGTTCTCGCATCAGTCGCCGGAACGAGACGGAGTGGCAGCGGATGCAGCACGGAGTGGGGGGCGGGGGCGCGGGCTGGGGGCAGCCGGGACCGCGCCCGTCGGCGCCCCCTCAGCCGCCGATACCCCCGGCGCAGGGCTGGCCGGGTTCACCCCCGCCGCCGTCCCCGCACCAGCCGCCCCACCAGCCCCACCAGCCCCACCAGCACCATCAGTCGCATCAAGTGCCTGCCGTGCCGGAGACCACCGGACACATCCCGCTGCCGCCCGCCGTCGCGGGTACCGGCGGGGCCGTCCTCGCCGTACTGCTGATCGGCCCGGCCGGCGCGGGCAAGACCACGGTCGCCCGGCACTGGGCCAGCACCCGGCCGGTACCGACCGCACACGTGAGCCTGGACGACGTCCGCGAGTGGGTCTGCTCCGGCTTCGCCGACCCGCAGGCGGGCTGGAACGAGCACTCCGAGGCCCAGTACCGGCTCGCCCGCCGCACCTGCGGCTTCGCCGCCCGCAACTACCTGGCCAACGGCATCTCCTGCATCCTGGACGACGCCGTCTTCCCCGACCGGCCCGTGGTGGGCCTCGGCGGCTGGAAGCGGCACGTTGGCCCCAACCTGCTGCCGGTGGTGCTCCTGCCCGGCCTGGAGATCGTCCTGGAGCGCAACGCCGAGCGCTCCGGCAACCGCCGGCTCTCCGACGAGGAGGTCGCGCGGATCCACGGCCGGATGGCCGGCTGGTACGGCTCCGGCCTGCCGATCATCGACAACACCCACCTCGACGTCGAGGGCACCGCCCGCGCCCTCGACGAGGCCCTGGCCCGCGCCCTGTCGGCCCCCGGCGGCTGGTAGCCGTTCCGAGGAGTGCGCGGGGCATGCCGGGCGCGTGCCCGGGGCCCGTCCGGACGCGCTCGCCGGGCCGGATCCGCGGGGCGCTCGTACGCTCGAAGACATGTCAGACGTGTACGCCGCCCGCCGGGACCTGCTTCGCGACCGATGCGCCGCCGCGGGGAACGCCGCCGCACTGATCACGCGTCCGGCGAACGTCCGCTACCTCTCCGGGGCGTCCCCGCTCGGCGCGGTGCTGCTCGTCGGCCCCGCCGAGGACATGCTGTTCTGTGCCGGTGCGCCCACCGGCGAGGCCGACGAGGGCCGCCTCGACGAACACCTGAACGTCTCCGTCCTGGGCAGCCCCGGCGGGGACCCGGCCGTGGCCGCCGCCGACCTGGCCGCCTCCGTACGCGCCGACTCGCTCGCGGTGGAGGAACACCACCTGACCGTCGGGCGGCACCGGGCCCTGCGCTCCGTCGCGCCCGGGCTGCGCCTCGCCGACCTCGGCACCGCCGTGGAGCAGCAGCGCCTGGTCAAGGACGAGGAGGAGATCGCCTACCTGCGGATCGCGGCCGAGATCGCCGACCAGGCGCTCGGCGAGCTGCTGGAGTCCATCCTCGTCGGACGCACCGAACGGCACCTCGCCCTGGAGCTGGAGCGGCGGCTCGTCGACCACGGGGCGGACGGTCCGGCCTTCCCGACCTCCGTCGGCACCGGCCCGCACTCCGGCCGCTCCCGGCACCGGCCCTCGGACCGCAGGGTGGAGGAGGGCGACTTCCTCACCGTCTGCCTGGGTGCCAACTACCGTGGCTACCGCTGCGAGATCGGCCGGACCTTCGTGATCGGGACCAGCCCGGCCGACTGGCAGATCGAGCTGTACGACCTCGTCTTCACCGCCCAGCGGGCCGGGCGCGAGGCCCTGCTGCCGGGGGCCGCGTACCGGGACGTGGACCATGCGGCGCGCTCCGTCCTGGACTCCGCGGGCCACACGGAAGCGCTTGCTCCGTGGACCGGACACGGCGTGGGCCTCGAAATCGACGAGGACCCGCAGCTTGCACCTACGGCAATGGGTAAACTGGACGCTTGCGTGCCGGTCACCGTCGAACCGGGGGTTCACCTCCCGGGCCGGGGAGGTGTCCGGATCGATGACACGCTCGTCGTACGCCCCGAGGCGGACGGCGGTCCCGAGCTACTCACCATTACGACCAAGGAGCTGCTCGCGCTCTAGCCCGCAGTGCCGGGCTGTGCGCGCACCCGTGGTCTTCCAGTGCAGGAGATTCCGCAACCGTGGCTTCCACGAACGACCTCAAGAACGGCATGGTGCTGAAGCTCGACGGGGGCCAGCTCTGGTCCGTCGTCGAGTTCCAGCACGTCAAGCCCGGCAAGGGCCCGGCCTTCGTGCGCACCAAGCTCAAGCACGTGCTCTCCGGCAAGGTCGTCGACAAGACGTTCAACGCCGGCACCAAGGTCGAGACGGCCACCATCGACCGCCGTGACATGCAGTTCTCGTACATGGACGGCGAGTACTTCGTCTTCATGGACATGACCACCTTCGACCAGCTGATGGTGGACAAGAAGGCTGTCGGCGACGCCGCCAACTTCCTCATCGAGGGCTTCACCGCCTCCGTCGCCCAGCACGAGGGCGAGGTGCTCTACGTCGAGCTCCCGGCCGCGGTCGAGCTCAAGATCGAGCACACCGACCCGGGCGTCCAGGGCGACCGCTCCACCGGTGGCACCAAGCCCGCCACCCTGGAGACCGGCTACGAGATCCAGGTCCCGCTCTTCGTCACCACCGGCGAGACGGTCAAGGTCGACACCCGCACCAGCGACTACCTCGGCCGGAAGAGCAACTAACCCGTGGCTGCTCGGAGCAATGCGCGCAAGCGCGCCTTCCAGATCCTCTTCGAGGCGGACCAGCGCGGGGTGTCCGTGCGCGAGGTCCTCGCGGACTGGATCCGCCACGCGCGGTCGGACGACCGGCAGCCGCCGGTCAGCGCCTTCACGATGGATCTCGTCGAGGGTTACGCCGACAAGGTGAACCGCATCGACGACCTGATCATCACCTACGCCGTGGACTGGGAACTCGACCGCATGCCGGTCGCGGACCGGAACATCCTGCGGCTCGGTGCCTACGAGCTGATCTGGGTGGACGACACCCCGGACGCCGTGGCCATCGACGAGGCCGTCCAGCTGGCCAAGGAGTTCTCGACGGACGAGTCCCCCTCGTTCGTGAACGGGCTGCTGGCCCGCTTCAAGGACCTGAAGCCGAGCCTGCGGCGCAGCGAGAGCTGACCGCACGGCCCAGCGCCGGCACCGTCATACGGAAGGGCCCGCAACGTACGC